>JANLUQ010000574.1:0-13518 GCA_031363565.1 Armatimonadota bacterium
GTCATCGCCGCCCAGCAGAGTATGACGCGGGACTTGGTCTGGCCGCCCTCCATCTTCCAGAAGCAGGAAACGGACCGGACATGCGGCCCCGCCGCCCTTGCCGCTGTCTGCCGCCACTTTGGGATCGCGGCGACTGAGGACGAGATCGCGCACCTGGCGGGGACGACCGAAACGGGGACTTCGATGCTGGGCCTGCGGGCGGCGGCGCGGGCCAAGGGGCTGGCCGCCGAGGGCATCCGGGTGACACCGGGCGGACTGTCCAAGACGCCCCTGCCCTGCATCCTGTTCTTCCACCCCGGCCACTTCGCCGTACTGACAGGGGTGCAGCAGACGGGGACGCGCGGGCCATTGTTCGCTCTGGCCGACCCCTCGCTGGGGCAGCGGACGATGACACAAGGGCAACTAGTCTCGCTTTGGCATGGGGAGGCCCTGCTCGTCGGCCCGCTGTCCGGCGGCCGCGCCTCGGCCAGTGCGCCGTGACCCGAGAGGGGATGGAATAGGACGGGATGGGTATATCTTCCTCGGATGAGCGCACGGATATCAATCGGGCCGCGTCGGCGGATGGGGAGAATAGGGACGGCGGGCCTGATGGGGCTGAGTATCCTGCTCGCTCTCGGGACGGCGTTTGGACTCCGGGCCATCCGTTCGGCCCGCGCCTTGCAGCGCCTTCAAACGAAGGAGGGGTTCGACCTGCCCGCGCCGCGCGTTTTGTCGAACCCGAAGATGCTGTGGGCGACCTGGTACTGGACGCCGAGCTATCAGTCTACGGCGGGGGTGCCGCTGCTGGATGTGGACGAGAAACCGCTCGGCCCCGGCCCGCGCGGCCTGCACCTGCCGCCCGAGTCGTTCTGCCGGGCCGCCGTCGAAGGGGCGGTGCGGATGGATGGTCAGGTCTACACCTTCGCCGGCATCGGCCCGCACAAGCTGACCGACTGCAAGCCGTACTGGCCGACGATGACGCAGGCGCCCTATGTCCGATTCGAGCCGTCCGACACCCCCTACGGCGAGGGCGTGGATGACTATGACCTGGTGCCGTACCGGACCGTCGCCGTGGATGAGGCGCAGATTCCCCTCGGTACTGTCCTCTACATCCCGCGCGCGCGCGGCTGCCTCCTGACCCTGCCGGACGGGACGCAGGTTCGCCATGACGGATACTTCTTCGCCGGGGATGACGGCTATGGCGTCCATGACAACCACATTGATGTCTTCCTCGGCATCTCCCGCCTCTGCCCGTTCCCCTGGGTCGTCAGCCGTCCCTGGGGCACCTTTTCCGCCTATGTGGTGACAGACCCAGCCATCATCAGTGCATTGCGCCGCCGCCACCTCCCGCCGGGTCAGAATGAGAAATAGGCAGAGGGGGAGGGAGGCGGCAGAGGGGGAGAGAGGGCGTGCCATGGAGAGGGAGGGCACGCCCTCCCTCTTCCGGTGCCTTAATGCCCCGGCATCAGGGCGGGCGTGGGGACCGCTTTAAGGTTCGCCAGCACCTGGCCCTTCTTCTGAACGGCGGGGACGGACGGCAGCGCGGGGAGCGCCTCATCGGGCTGGCGCGAAGTGCCGTGGATATTCTTGCCGCTGGTGGCAAAGGCCGCCCCATGGCAGGGGCAGACGAACTGGCTCGTATCCTTGTTGTAGCCGACCTCGCAGCCTCGGTGCGTACACTTGGCCGAGACGACGTTGAAGGTGTCCGCCGTCAGCCGCGTGACATACAGGACGTCCCCGTTCGCCAGCGCCGTCCGCTGCGGCTGTCCCTTGACAAACTGTGCGGCCTTGCCGATGACAGTCCAGGTAGAGGTATCTGGCGGGGCCGCGCCGTGTGCTGCATCCGGGGGGAGGCCGCCGTGGGCCGTGTCGGCAAAGGCTGCCTCGCGCGCCATCGGCAGCAGCAGGAGCAAGCCCGCGCCCGCCGTCCTGGCCGCCGTCGTCAGCACCTGGCGGCGCGTCAGCGTGCCCTCTTCGGTTCCACTCTTATCATCCACCACGGCATTCTGCGTGTTGTCGCTGTTCATTCTGGCTCCTTCGCGGCGGTGGCCCTGCGCCTGCCCACCGTGTCATGCTTTTATTATATCACGGACGGCAGGAAATTGGCCGGGCCGGGCAGGAAATTCATCGGTGAAAGCTGAAAAGGTCAAGGCACACCCAAACCATGTCAAAGAAAACCACCATGCGAACCGCGCCCATCCTGCTGCTACTCCTTGGCATCGCCGTTTCCCTGCCCGCCCGCGCACAAATGCCGGCCTCGCCCCCACCGATATCACCACTTTCGATCCCCCTCCCGCCCGGTGCTGCCGTGCAGATAGAAATGGACGGCAAGGACACAGACCTGCTCGGCATGGTCAAGGGCCTGCTGGCCGGCGCGGTCACGCCAAAGACGGGAGCTGGGGTGGACAGCGCGGCTGGGGGCGTGGGCAACCCACTCGTCAGCCTCCTCGGTGATGGTCAGCTTACCGCCCTTCTCAAAGATATCCACCACCTGCACATCGTCTCGTTCAGGCCTGCCGACGTGCCTTTTCCCGTCTCCGCCGTCGGTGCTGCCGCGCCGGCGCTGCCGCCCTCCGACTTTTTGGCCTTCTACGAGAAGCCGTCCGTGGCGGAAGGGGGCCACCGCCTGCTCTACCTCAGCGGGGGCACTTCGGTGGTGACGGTCGGCTTCGAGCAGCCGCGTGGCTTCGCTGCCGTGATCCAGTCGGGAGGCACGGTCACTGTGGTGCGGGCGGATGGCTACCCGGATATGACCGTCGTCGGCAGCCTGCTGCGGACTTTCGGGAGCGCGATCCCGACTCTGAGCGCGCCGCACATCACGCCCCCACCGGCTCCCCCCGCGCCGCCCATAAAGCGATACCAAAAGCTACCCGCGCGAAGGCGCGGCGGGCCTAGTGCGCCAGGAGCGGAGGGGGGCAGGAGATGACCAAAACCATAAAGGGAACCCGGCGTTAAACCGCCGGTCTGCACGAATGGGCCACCCCTTCGGGGCTTCGGAGATGCATTGGAAGAGGTCAAGGTCAGAGGGAAGGAGGGGCGGGGGACCCGATCCCTACAGGGAGGGCGTCGGGGCGCCTCGTGCCGCGCCCTCTTTGGTCTTGCCGCGCCCTCTTTGTTCTTGCCGCGCCCTCTTTGTTCTTGCCGCGTCTCTCTCACCCCGCCCCGATCTTGCCGAGCCACAGGCCGATGGCGAAGACGATGCCGCCGCCGACGATGACCTGAATGACCGTCTTCGCCAGCGGGCTTTTCATGAAGCGGTAGCGGATATAAGCGATGGCGATCAGCTCCACCACGACGACGCCGTAGGCGAGGTGCAGGGCGACGGCCAGGCTTGCGATCAGGAACGGCAGCGTGTGCAGCATCCCGCCCAACGTCGTCGCCAGACCCGTGATCAGGCCGCGCGTGATCGGCTTGCCCCGCCCGGTCACCTCACCGTCGTCCGAGAGCGCTTCGGCCAGGCCCATGCTGATGCCCGCGCCCACCGAGGCGGCTAGGCCGACGAAGAGGGCCGAGCGGGAGTGCCCGGTCAGGCCCGCTGCGGCGAAGATCGGGGCCAGCGTGGAGACAGAACCATCCATCAATCCGAGCAGACCGGGCTGGACTTTCTGAAGGATGAACTGCGCTTCGGAGTCCGGCGCCTTGGCCTGCGGTGGTTTTTCGGCTTCGCGTTTGTGTGTATTACTCTGGTCAATGGCCATGCGGAGGGTTCCAATCGTGCAGCGAATTTTCGTCTCTTTGTTCCCTCCCACAGCGCGGCGCAAACGCTGCGCCTTCGGCCTGTACCTGCTTCTGCTCGCGACGGGCAGGATAGGGGCGCAAACGCCAGGGCAGATCGTCGTTCCCCGCGCTGCCCGCGTGGATATCGGACATACGGGCATTCATACCCACGCGAACTTCATCCTGTTCGAGACTGGGGCGCATGACTTGACGGCTATGCAAGCGGACCCCGTCCACTTCCCCCATCTTAGTCTACGGGCGCACTCGCGCCTGACGACCAACCATGCCGCCCTGCCTCCCGACCTGGCGATGCCGGGTGACCCGCCCCTCCCGAACCCCTATGGCCCGATAGATGGTGGGCCGAAAGGGCCGGGCTGGGGAGTCCTTCCGGTGTATCAGAATGGGCATAATGGCGCAAAAGTCGTGGTGCCGACCCGGTTCGCCAACTGGGTCGCCCTCCAGCCAGCAGCGCGTCGCCGAAGTTATTTAGACCCGCGCCAATACTGGCTGGAGGTGCGTTGGGGCGATCCTCTCCCCGCGACAAGTCGCGACCCTCCCCTCCGAGGGAAGGGTGGGTGAAAGGGGGTTAATTGGTGTTTTCAGGGGCCTGCCTGGCGAGGACTGGGACCCGGCGATGCTGCGGCAGGGGGATGTGATTGCCGTCTTGCAGGAGGTGCAAGCGGCGGGTAAGACACGGTTCATCGGCTACAGCGGCGACCGCGCGGCGGCCCGCGACGCCGTTGAGCGCGGCGCCTTCGACACGCTCCAAACCTCAGTCAGCAGCGCCGACCCTCCCCATTCATCTCCTCCCACCATGCCGTGACTTGCCTCATGGCGTCTCCCCCTCTCCCTCCAAGTCGTTCTTATCTCAGGGAAGACGCAGAGGCGCGGCAGATATTCAGGGAAAGCGAACCAGGGAAAGCAAATCAGGGGAAGCAAATCAGAGGAAGCGAAAATGAAAGAGGCAGGGGCCGTCACTGATGAGGGCCCGGCACTTCCAGTGCCGGGAATCAGAAGCCCTTGTTGATGTCCAGCCGGAAGTTCCCGGTGATGGTGCTGGGGGTGCCCTTCGTCTTGCGCGACCAGTTGGTCACCTCACCGTTGAGGGCGACCGTGTCGGCCTCGTCCACCTTGCAGATGAAGGTCATCTTGAAGGTCTGGCCCGGAACCGTCGTGCCGTCCACGCGCAGCTCAGGGCGGCCCAGCATCAGCGCGATGCTTTCATGGGGAGTGATTTCGCCCTTGAAGCCGACCAGCCAGGATTCGAGGCCGGACTTGTCCGCCCGGTCGTCCGTGTGCTCGTACTGGAGGTTCCAGGCGAGCTTACGGGTCAGCGGGCCGTCCACCTCATAGTGCGACAGGACGGTGTCCCGGACCGACGCGTCCGGCTGTTCCTGCTGGTTGAGGTAGTGGTAGGACAGCGTGACGTGTCTGAGGTTCACCCCGACCGCGTAGTCGCGCACATCGGCGAGTCGCCCCCCCAACGTCTGTGAGCGCGTTCTGTAGTAGGCGCTGTAGTGCAGCCAGTCGCCGGGCGCGATGCTGGCGACGCGGATGGCGCGGCTGACGAGGGTGGTGCGGCACTTGTTCCAGCCCAGGTCGCTGCCGGTGTATTCCAGGTGGATATGGGTGTCCGGCAGATCCGACTCAAAGCACAAGGCACGGGTATCGCTCTGCATCTTCCCCTGGGATACGACTTGGGCGAGATTTAGAACCGCTCTGGAGTTCCGCAGGCCGTGTAGGCGCAGGCTTTCCAGAGTCGCCGTCAGGTCCCGCTTCTCCTCGCGGCTCGCCCCATTCTTGCCTGGCTCGGCCTGAGTGCTCTGCGTGATGCCCCCTGCCCAGTGGCCGGCAAGTGTGACGCCTTTGCGGGCCTGCCAGATCATCTCTAGGGTCTCGCACGTTCGATCCTGCCCGTTCTTTGCCGTCGAGGTGGACTGGAGGAGGGACGCCTTCAAAGACAGCCCACGCGTCTGGCGGGCCAGGTTGACATTGAATACCTTGGCCCCGTCGCCCGTACCACCGTTCTTGCCGGTGCTGCCGGTGCTTTGCAGGTCGAGGGCGACCTGCGTATCTTTGAGCGCCAGTTCCAGGTGCTCGGTCGTCTTGGTCTGCCTCGCGCCATCCTTACCGGTGGCGGCGAACTGAAGGAACGAGGCTTTCAGGCCTAGGCCCTTGGTCTGGTGGTCAATGTCCAGGCCCAAAGTCTGGTCCGTCGCCTTACCCCCTGTTTTGGCATCGCCGCTCTGAAGGCTGTTGGACCCGAAATGGGCCGCGAAATGGGTGTCCTTGAGCTGGTCGGCGAAGCTGTAGGCGAGATGCTGCTCGGCCCGGCCCTTCGTGTCGCCGAGGAGGTTCGCCTCGGCGGAGAAAGACAGCCCCCTTCCGCCATCCATGCCCAGCTTCAAGTGGCTGGCAGTGGTCGTCAGCGCCTTGCCGGCGCCCTCCGTCGGCCTGGCGTTCAAAGTGTCGCGGCTCGCCTCGAACTGGAGGCCGTGCCCGAAACTGCGGCCTATGGACAACGTCTGCTCGGTCGTCTTCAGGTGGCTGACGACATTGTCGTTCTGCTTGAACAGCATGCCCAGACTGCCGTGCGCGTCTGCGTGGGTCAGCCCGAATCCCAGGTCGCTCTGCCCGCGCAGGCCCTCCATCTGGGCCGCTTTGTCGCCTGTCAGGCCGGACATCAAGCCCAAGCTGGGGGCGGCGCCCTTGAGCGTGTCCGCCGCGCCGAAGTCCTTGCCCACGGACTGGAAGTGGGCATCAAGCTTCCAGCCTTTGTTCTCGAACGCCAGTGCCTGCGAAATGACCGAAGACGTCTTGCTTTTGCCGCCCGCGCCGTTCGCCAGGTACATCAGGCCGTTCAGATGAAGGGAGTCGTGGCCGAAGGCCAGAGCATTGGAGAAGCCGTAAGTCGCAGTGCGGGGCGCGGCAGCCGCCTTGCCGCCATCCGTGGGCGTGGCGGCGGCGAGGCTGTAGAGGAAAGAAACGCCGGTGCCGTGTCCGAACTGGACATTCAGCGGGAGCAGGAGCGGGGTGGTGGAGGCGCTTGTCGGCGTGGAAAAGCTATGTGCCAGGGGGATTGGGTCATCCGCATGGGCACGGGCCGCCGCTAGGCAGAGCCAGCCCAGGGCTAGGCCGAGCCGCAGGGGCGCTTTCGAGGTGCTGCTTTTGGTTTTGTCCGCGCTCAAAGTTGCCATAGGTTCCGGGCCGTTCCTTCAGTATCGGCTGCGAAGTATTCCCACTATACCCGATTCATACGAAATCGAGACGGTGACCGCCTCAAGTGACAGAAAATTTATGGGGAAGTTTCAGGTATTTGGGAGAGAGGCGCCCGATTAGGAAAGCGGAAAACAGAGGTGCGGCGTGAGCAAAGTATTTGTCCGGCAGGATATCAGGCGCGGAGCGGGAAGCCGGGGGCGCATACCTGGGAACATGCCGGACATTTTTATCGTCTGTTGTGCGGAGACAGGAACCAGCCTATCCCAAGAAACGCTCTTATGAGAAGTTTCGAGCCATTAGTAGGAACAACCTTATGAGCAACCTGATGGAGACACAAGACATTTTAGCCAGCAACGTTCCTGCTCCCAGCCCCGCTTCAATACCTATTCCCGCTTCAATACCTATTCCCGCTTCAATACCTATTCCCGCTTCAATACCTATTCCAGCTTTGATGCCTGTTCCCGTCCCGCGTCAGGCCAAGCGGCCTGGCTTGGTCACGACTGAAACGGGGGTCCATGTCCTGCTTCACCACTATGCACGGACGCGCTGCGGACGCAGCCGGGAGGCCATCATCGCCCACTACCAGGGGCTTGTGCGGTCCCTGGCCGCACGTTTCTTCTCCCGCTCCGAGTCGCTCGACGATCTGATCCAGGTCGGGGTCATCGGGCTGATCCGGGCCGTGGACCGCTACGACCCCGCCCGCGCTCTTCCATTCCCGGCTTACGCCGCGCCGTCCATTCTGGGGGAGATCAAGCACCACTTCCGAGACCGGACCTGGTCGGTGAAGGTGCCGCGCTCGCTCCAGGAGCGGCTGCTCTCGGCACGGAAGGCGGATGCGGTCCTCTCCGCTCGTTTGGGCCGGAAACCGACGGTCGCCGAGATCGCCGCGGATTTGGGACTAGCCGAGGAAGACGTGCTGGAAGCGATGGAGACGGGCCGCAAGACGCGCGCGGACTCGCTGGACCGCCCTTTGGAGGGAGAGTCGGGTGAGGACGGCCTGACATTGATGGACCGGGTGGGGTCCTGGGACTCGGACATGCATGCCTGGGAGGCTTACACCGATCTGGCCCGCGCGCTGTCGTGCCTGAACGTGCGTGACCAGGAGATTCTGCGCCTGCGCTTCTGGGAGGACCAGTCACAGACGCAGGTGGCCGAAACGCTGGGCCTGTCCCAGATGCACGTCTCGCGTCTCCAAGCGCGTGCCCTGGTTCGGCTCAAGGGGATACTGGCTGACGAAGTGGCGCGGCGGTGATCCTCCTGCTGGTCCTCTCCCCGCGACAAGTCGCGACCCTCCCCTCGAGTCGGGTGCAGTTGCGCCAGGGAAGGGTGGGTGAAAGGGGGTTAATTGGTGTTTTCAGGGGCCTGCCGTGACCGGAAGGCTCTCATCAAGATAAGTCTCACCCCCCACCACCCACCCTTCCCTCCGAGGGGAGGGTCGCGACTTGTCGCGGGGAGAGGACCGGCCAGAGGATCACCGCGTCAAAGTCGTCTTGGACAGCCCGCGTGGGCTGTCCGGGTCCAGGCCCTTTTTCATGGACAGCCAGTAGGTGAAGAGCTGGCCGGCGATGATGTAGACGAGTGGGCTGACCCACTCGGCCACGGCAGGGATGCGGACGGCGGTCTCGCTGCCCGCCAGGAAGGCGGCGTCGTGGGCAAAGCAGATCAAGGCCGGATGCTGGGCGCGTAGTGTCTCGGCCAGCTTCGCCATCGGCGCGAAGGCTTTGCCATCGGGGGCGAACAGCACGCAGGGGAACCCGGAGACGATCTGCGTGATCGGGCCGTGCTGAAACTCGGCAGCGGAGTAGGCTTGAGCGGCCAGGGCACAAGTCTCGGTCAGCTTTAGGGCCAGCTCCATTGCTGTCGCGTGGTTGTAGCCTCGGCCCAGAATGATGCACTGGGCTATGTCGGCATATTTGTCCACGAGGTGCCGGATCGCTTCATCCAGCCCCAGCGCCTTCTCCATCGAATCGGCGGCCCGACGCAATTGCTCCAGCCGCTCCGGGTGGGTCTCATCCATTGCAGTCGAGAGCAAGGCCAGCATGGCCAGGGAGCCGGTGTAGGTCTTGGTGGCCGCGACGCTCAACTCCTCGCCTGCGCCGATCAGGAGTGGGAACTCGGCGGCCTGGGCCAGCGCGGAGTCGGGGTCATTGGTGATTGCCGCCGTCAGCGCGCCGGTCTCGCGCGCCCGCTTGACGACTTCCAGGACATCTGGAGCGGCCCCCGACTGCGAAATCCCCAGGACCAGAGCGTTCGCGCCAAGGCGCGGCACGGCCTCATACAGTGTGAAGACGGAGGGTGCGGCCAGGGCGACCGGCAGGCCGTGCTGGATCTCGAGGACATACTTGCCGTAGAGGGCGGCGTTGTCGGATGTGCCGCGCGCGGCGACATAGGCGTAGGCGATCTTCCGGCGCTTGATCTCGGCGGCCAGGGCCTCGACGTGACGGAACTCTTCGCTGATGATCCGCCGCACGACCTCGGGCTGCTGCCGGATCTCATCGAGCATGTATGACATTATGTTACCTCAGTTCGGGGCGGGGACCAGAGTTCGGGGCCGGCATCAGCCGCGCCCGGAGCGAATCCAGCAAGGCGGGCGGTGCCGGCTTGCCGCCGAAGACGATCCCCAGGGGGACATGGGGTTTGGCGATCCCGTGAAAGTCGGAGCCGCCCGTCACCAGCAGGCCGAGCTGGGCGGCCAACGCCAGGAAGCGGTCGGTGTCGGTGGGGCTGTGCTGGGAGTAGTAGGCTTCAATTCCGTCCAACCCATCGTCTCGTGCCAGGCTCGTCACCCTGTCCGCCAGGGCCGCCGCATCCAGCGGAACCAAGCCAGGATGGGCCATAACGGCGACGCCGCCCGCGCCATGAAGGAGAGCAATGGCGTCGCGCGGCGTCAGCACCTCTTTGGGCAGATACAGTGGCTTGCCCGTAGATAGGTACTTCTCAAATGCTTCGGCGACTGACCCGACGATGCCCTTCTTGATCAGGGCGCGGGCGAAGTGGGGCCGGGCGATCACCTGGGCATCCTCGCCGGCTTCCGCCCGGACATCGTCCATGGTCACCGGCAGGCCCAGGGCGGCCATTTTCTGCGCCATCTGGTCGTTGCGGGCCGCTCGGCTCCGGCGCAGGGTAATCAAGGTGTCCGCCAGCGCGGCGTCTTCGGGGTCAAATCCATAGCCGAGGAGGTGGAAGCGCCCACCGTCATCCTCGACAGACAACTCGACGCCCGCGACCAAATCCAGGCCGACTTGATGCGCTGCCGCCTGTGCCTCGGACAGCCCGGCCAGCGTGTCATGGTCGGTGACGGCCAGTGCGGACAGTCCGAGCGCGTGCGCTTTTTCCACAAGCTCGGCGGGTGTCAGGCTGCCATCCGAGGCGGTCGTGTGCGCGTGGAGGTCAATGCCGGCTCCGGTGACGGGCGTACTCATGCCGCAATTATAGCCGCTGGGGGGCGTGAAGTCAAGAATGCCGATCCTCTCCCCGGCGCAAGCGCGGAGCAGCTGCACCCAGCCCGAGGAGAGGGGCGCGACTTGTCGCGGGGAGCGGAGACCAGAACCCCCTAGGCCAGCCGCCCCAGCACTTCCTCCCAGCGGGCGCTGTCGAAACGCACCTGCCAGGCGAACGGCCGGCCTTTGCGGTCGTAGTAAACAGCCATCGCAGACTTCGCCAGGTAACGCGGCTCGGTCGCCAGAAGCTCCCCCGCCAAGCCGGCATCCCGCACATAGGCGACCGCGTGCTTGCCGCTCATGCGCCAGGCCCGCCCGCCTTCGCCGGCGAAGTAAGTGGCGGGCGTCTCGGCGATGGCGCGGACCGGGGCAGACGCGGAGGGGATGACCTGAACGGGGATCTTCCGGGCACTCTTGAGCGGGGCAGGCTTGAGCGGGGCGGCCTTGAGTGGAGGCGTCTTTATGGACACCGCCTTTGGGGCGGACGCCTTGACGGGCAGAGGGCGCAGGGGGCGCTTGATTGGGGCTGGAGGTTCGGAAAAGAGGTCGAGGGCGATGGGCATCTCGGCGGCATCTGCCTTGACGGGCGGCGTCTTTCTCATGGGCGGTGTCCTTGGGAGCGGGTGTGCCGATTCGTGTTCGGCTTTGTATTTACGCTCGGCTTCGCGTTCGTTTTCGCATTTTTCGGTGCGCGCAGCAGCGCGGGCAGGTCGGCGGCAGGATAGGCCAGCCAGATCTGCACCCCCGACCACTCGGGCCGCCCATGCTGGGGCGTTGCCGCCTCAAAATCCGTCGTGACGACAGGCCCGCCGGGTCGGGCAGCCAGTCGCGTCTGGAGATGCCGGCGCAGGCCGGGCGTGTCCGGCCCGACGACGCGGAACCGGGCGGCGACGGTCTGGGCGGCGACGGTCTGGGCGGGCGGCATCACTAGGGCAGTCTTCTTCTGGGCCGCCAGTTCCGCGCGCCAGGCCCGCTCGAACAGACGTGCCCGGTCCCCATACCCCGCCGCCAGGGGGATGTCGAAGCGCAGCTCGCAGAGTGGGGCTTGTTCCTGGATATCCGGCATGGCTCATTATAGCAAACAAATGTTTGCCCTGTCAAGCAGAAGTTTAGGCGCGTTCCCGGGGGACGTAAAGCGCCCCGGTCGAAGTTGACCGGGGCGGCTTGGCGGGCGACATAAGGAGGGCGATAGAAAAGGCGGGTGTGCGGATCTGGGTGTTCAGATCATGCCGGCGTCTCCGACGCGACTGCACTCTTTTCCTCCACCGCCTCATCCTTCACTTCCGTTTTCGTCACGCCTCCCTGCCTTGCCAGGGCCGCCGCGATCAGCCCGGCGAATAGCGGGTGGGCGCGGTTTGGTCGGGACTTGAACTCGGGATGGAACTGGGTCGCGATAAAGTATGGGTGGGTGGACGCGGGCAGCTCGATGATCTCTACCAGCCGGTAGTCGGGCGAGACGCCGCTGAAGACCATCCCCGCCCCAGCCATCTGCTCCCGGTACTCGTTGTTGACCTCGTAGCGGTGCCGGTGCCGCTCCGAAATGCTCCCCGCGCCGTAGAGCTTGGCTGCCTCGGAGCCTTGGCTCAGGCGGCAGGGGTAGGCGCCCAGACGCATGGAAGCGCCTTTGTCGGTGACATGCTTCTGCTCGGGCAAAATATGGACGACGGGGTGGGGGGTGTGCGGGCTGACCTCCTCGGTGTTTGCGCCTTCCAGCCCGCAGGCGTGGCGGGCGAACTCGATCACGGCCATCTGCAAGCCGTAGCAGATGCCCAGGAAGGGCAGGCCGCTCTCGCGGGCGTATTTGATCGCCCCGATCTTGCCCTCGACGCCGCGCCCGCCGAAGCCGGGCGCGACGATCAGGCCGTCGGTGCGGGCGAAGCGGGCGGCCAGATCCATCCCCGGCTCCTCCAAGGAGTCGCTCTCGATCCACTCGATGTTGACATGAGCGTCACTGGCGATGCCGCCGTGCTTCAGCGCCTCAGCGATGGAGATGTAAGCGTCGCCGTTCTGCGTGTACTTGCCGACCACGGCGATGCTGACCTCGTGCTTGGGCTGCTTGACGCGGCGCACCAGGTCGTGCCATTCGGCCATATTCGGGGGGCTGTCCGGCATGCCGAGCCGCTGGACGACCAGGGCGGCAAGGCCTTCTTCTTCAAAGACCATCGGGATCTCGTAGATCGTTTCGGAGTCCTTGGCCTCGATCACGGCTTCTTTGTCCACATCGCAGAAGAGGCTGATCTTCTCCTTCATGTCGTCGTTCAGGTCCAGCTTCGTCCGGCAGATCAGCACGTCCGGCTGAATGCCGATCTCGCGCAGCTTGATGACCGAGTGCTGGGTCGGCTTGGTATTGACCTCGCCCCACGGGCCGACATAGGGGATCAAAGTCACATGCACATACAGCACGTTCTCGTGCCCGACATCTTTGCGGAGCTGCCGGATGGCCTCCAGGAACGGCAGGCCTTCGATGTCGCCCACCGTGCCGCCGATCTCGGCGATCACCACGTCAGCGCTGGACTTCCGGCCCAGCCCGATGACGCGCTCCTTGATCTCATTCGTGATATGCGGGATCATCTGCACCGTCCCGCCCAGATAGTCGCCGCGCCGCTCCTTGGCGATGACCGTCGAGTAGACCCCGCCGGTCGTGACCGTCGAGTCGCGCGTCAGATTGATGTCCACAAAGCGCTCATAGTGTCCCAAATCTAGATCCGTCTCGGCCCCGTCGTCGGTGACGAACACCTCGCCGTGCTGATAGGGGTTCATCGTGCCCGCATCCACATTGATATACGGGTCGAGCTTGGTCATGGTCACGCCAAAACCTCGGTTCCGCAGGAGGCGGCCGAGGCTTGCTGTCGTGATGCCCTTGCCGATGGACGACACGACGCCGCCGGTGACGAAAATGTACTTGGTGGACATAGGACTCCTGAGTGGTGCGAATAAATGGGGCGCGGCGGGGAGAAGCGCGGCGCAGGCCGGATAGAGGGAGCAAATCGCCCACGCGCCCCGCTATTGTGGCATATTGGGGAGGCGTTTGGCAAGGGATCCTCTCCCCGGCACAAGTGCCGACCCTCCCCTTGGAGGGAAGGGGGTGTGGTGGGGGCCAGGGCACCTCTCCTTGAAAGCCTCACTGAAAGCCTCACTGAAAGCCTCACTGGGATCGGAGAGC
>JANLUQ010000588.1:0-13620 GCA_031363565.1 Armatimonadota bacterium
CAAGCGGTCCTGGGCGAAGATCAGCCAGATACGCACACTGTCTACACAGCGGCTGGGGAGTAAGGTCGGCGAGGCAACGGCTCAGGAAGTGGCGGCCGTGCTGGAAGGGCTGAATGAAATATTGGGGAACGGTTAGCAGCGGCTCCTTTGGGGCCGCTGTTTCTGCGTTTGACGGCTGGAACGGTGAAAGGCCCCTCGGAAAGAAAAAACATGCACAGACGCAATATCTTCGCGGCACTCAGCCTCCTGCTCCTGCCGCTGACGACACTCAGTTCCCAAGCGGCCTCTCCGGGCCGGGAGCGAATCTCGCTCGACGCCGGGTGGAAGTTCCTGCGGGGGGAGGTTCCCGGCACCGCCGCCGCGCCGACGGGGACGCCGATCACGCATTGGCGGTACATCGCTGGGGAGGCTGCGGATGCCGCGAAAATGGCCGAGGCGGGCCTGGACACGGCGGGCGCGAACTGGAAGGACGCAACGACAGGCCAGGAGACGTTCGGCGGGCGCGTCGGGTTCGCCTGGTTCCGGGCCACACTGCCCAGTGCGACCGGCGCGGTCCATTCCCTGCACTTTGAAGGCGTGGACGACAATGCGACGGTTTATCTCAACGGCCAGATGCTCCTGCATCATGAGGGGTGGGATGATCCATTTGACGCGGACCTGACAAAAGCTTGGAAATCAGGCGGGCCGAACGCGCTGGCGGTGCTGGTGGAGAACACGGCGGGGGAAGGCGGCATCACCAAGCCGGTCACTCTCCAAAGCGGAGCGATGGCCCCGGCAGGGGTGGTGACGCTAAATGGCTTCAACGACCGCGCGTGGCGGACGGTGCATGTGCCGCACGATTTTATCATCGAGGGCACCTTCAGCCCGGCGGCGGTCGCGGGGCATGGGTCGCTGCCAACGACGACGGGCTGGTATCGGAAGGCGTTTGACCTGCCCGCCTCGGATAAGGGCCGGAGCCTCTGGGTGGACTTCGACGGCGTGTACCGGGACAGCAAAGTCTGGCTGAACGGGCACTTTTTGGGCCGTCATGCCAGCGGCTACACGTCGTTCCGGTACGACATCGCCCCGTATGCCAATTACGGCGGGCGGAACGTGCTGGCCGTGCATGTGGACCCGACCCACTTCGAGGGCTGGTGGTACGAGGGCGGCGGCATCTACCGGCATGTCTGGCTGAACAAGGCCGCGCCGGTCCATGTCGCGCCATGGGGGACGTTTGTCAGCACGAAGATGGCCGAGCCGGGGCCGGACGGGATTGCGGCACCGGCCGTCGTATCCGTCAGCACGACGATCGGTGACACCCTGCCTGACCCCGGCGTCACACACCTGACTGCCGCCCTCGGCGCCAACTTGTACCGCCTGGTGACGCGCGTCGTTGACCCGGCGGGCCAGGTCGCGGCGATGGCGGAAACTCCGTTTGGGGCGAAAGCGAACCCGCAGATCGCCCAGCAGATGACGGTCACGCGTCCGCAGCTCTGGTCGGTCGAGACACCGCGCCTCTACACGCTCCACAGCGAGATACGGCAGGGCAGCCGAGTCATAGATGCAACGGACACGCCGTTCGGCATCCGCACACTGCGCTATGACGCCGAAAAGGGCTTCTTCCTGAACGGCAAATCCGTCAAGATTCAGGGGACGTGTAACCATCAGGATTTCGCGGGCGTCGGTATCGCCGTCCCGGATACATTGGAAGCTTGGCGCGTCAGGAAGCTCAAAGAGATGGGCGGCAACGGCTGGCGCATGTCGCACAACCCGCCCACCCCTGAGCTTCTTGACGCCTGCGACAAGCTGGGGATGCTGGTCATGGACGAGAACCGGCACCTCGGCGACTCGCCGGATAATCTGGCGGAAGTGGCGAGCATGGTTCAGCGCGACCGAAACCACCCGAGCGTCATCATGTGGTCCCTATGCAACGAGGAGAATGGGCAGCAGGGCAAAGAAACCGGTGCGGCCATCTTCAAGGCGATGCGCCAGACCGTCCTCCAAAATGACCCGACCCGGATGGTCAGCAGCGCCATGAACGGTGGCTGGTTCGATCCCGGATTCCGAAATGTCGAGGACCTGATGGGGGTCAACTATTACCCGGAGGTCTATGACAAGTTCCACGCCCAATACCCGAATATTCCCCTATTCGGCAGCGAGACGGCCAGCACCCTGACCACGCGCGGCGAGTATGAGAACAACAAGGAGCGCGTCTTTGTCTCGTCCTATAACCTGACGGAAGGGGCCTGGAAACCCATCGCCGACCGGCCCTTCGTGGCCGGCGGCTTCGCCTGGACGGGTTTTGATTACAAGGGCGAGCCGGCCCCTTACCAGTGGCCGGACATCAATTCCCACTTCGGCATCCTGGACATGTGCGGCTTCCCTAAGGACAATTACTTCTACTATCAGGCCGCCTGGAAACCCGCCCCGCTCGTCCACATCTTCCCACACTGGAACTGGCCCGGCAAGGAGGGCCAGCCCATCCGTGTGGTCACTTTCAGCAACTGCGAGGCCGTGGAGCTGTTTCTCAACGGCGTGAGTCTGGGCCGGAAGCCGATGCCTCGTAACGAGCACCTGGACTGGACCGTGCCCTATGCACCCGGCACACTCGCAGCGCGCGGTTATAACGGGGAGGCAGTCGCCGCCACGGATACGGTCACGACGACCGGAGCGCCCGCCGCTCTGCGCCTGACGACGGACCGGACGATTCTGACGGCGGACGGCGAGGACCTGACGCCGATTGAGGTGGATGTCGTGGACGCACAGGGCCGCATCGTGCCGACGGCGGACAATCTAGTCACGTTCTCAGTGAAGGGCGCGGGAACCATCGCGGGCGTTGGCAACGGCGACCCTGGCGACCATGACCCGGACAAGGGAACGCGACGTAAGGCGTTCAACGGCAAATGCCTGGTCATCGTCGGCGCGACCGAGGAGGCGGGCGGCATCGGGCTGACGGCCACCGCGCCGGGGCTGGCTCCGGTCCGGCTGTCGCTGCATTCGAGGTAAGAAGTCGCTGGCACTGAAAGCCTTTCGCGTCTCGGTTATTGGGGCGGTATGCCAATGCAGTGCCGGTCTACTGTTGAGTGAAAAGCGCCCTGTGGCTGAAGACACAGCGAGGCTGGAGATGTGCCCCCATCGGTTCATCCTCAGTCGCGGAGCGACTTTCATTTAAGAGTAGGCCGGCACTTCCAGTGCCGGTTCCCCCTGCATCCCACCCCTCGCGGTCCCACGGTTTATTCAGCAACGGGCCGCAAAAGAAACTCCAGCCACCGGGTTTATTCCTCGCCAGTTGAGGTATACTGACACCGATATTTAACCAGGGTTAAAGCAAAGATTAACGCGAGGCAATATGCACACCGCCGCCGTGGAAGATTACGTCAAGACGATCTATAAGCTGCAAACGCAGACCGACACCGTTTCCACCTCGGCCCTTGCCGAGCGGAAGGGGACCACGGCGGCCGCCGTGACCAAGATGCTCAAGCATCTGGCGCAGCTCAACCTGGTCTCCTACACCCCATATCATGGCACTCGCCTTTCGCCGATGGGGGAGAAGATCGCCCTGGAAGTGATCCGGCATCACCGGCTGCTGGAGCTATATCTGGCGCAGGCGATGGGTTACTCCTGGGACCAGGTGGACGCCGAGGCGGAAAAGCTGGAGCACGTCATCTCGGAGGAGTTCGAGGCGCGCATTGATACATTGCTGGGCCATCCGCGGGCCTGCCCGCACGGCGACCCCATCCCCAGCCCGGATGGGATACTGGTGGAGGAGCATCTGCGCGCCCTCAGCGAATGTCTGCCGGGCGAGGTCGTCGCCATCGCCCGAGTCAAGGACACTGACGCCGCTGTGCTGCGCGCCCTCAGCGCGCGCGCGATGACTCTGAAAGCGGCCGTGACTGTTCTAGGCCGCGACGACGTGGACCACCTGCTCACCATCGAGGTGGGAAATCGGCAGCATGTCATCGGCCAGACCCTGGCGACAAGCGTATTCGTGTCACCCCGCTTCGCAGAATCTATAAGAGAGGAGGAAAACTCATGCTGACTCGCCTTTGGAAGGGACGTTTCTGGAAGAACGCCGCTATCGTGGGCTTCATGACGCTGCTCATCGTGGAAGTCATCGCTCATGTCGTCGCGGGCTTCGTCACGGGCCATGTGTAAAGGATAGGTTGAAGTGCCGACGGCCTCCCGCCGGCTTCACGCGGGGGAGAACAAGATGGGGACTGAGAGGAAGACTAACTCGTGCAGCCGCAACCGGGGACGGTGGTCATGGAAGATCATGTTCGCGGCAGCGTGGGTGGCCATCCTGTTCCCCCGGTCGGCCTCCGCACAGCAACTTGTTCCGCAGACGCCTGGGACGCCGACTCATAAAGCCGCGCCCGATCCGCAGGCACCCACAGCCCCCGCCGTTAATCCAGGCCGCCCGACGATCACGGATACGGCCCCGCTCACCGCCCCCGGATATCTGGAGCTGGAGACCGGTCTCAACTACGCGAAAGGCGGGGTGGGACTCGACTACCAGGTGACGCAGGCGTTCCTCCTGAAACTGACCGACAGGCCGGGGCGAACGGAATTCCGCGTCTCCACAGACGGCTATGTGGTCCAAAAGACGACCGGTGGGGGCAGTACCGGCATCAGTACGCCCAGCCCCGTCACCGGGACACCCACCGTCACCAGCAACAACGCCATGTTCGCCCAGGGCTTCGGCGACATCACGTTCGGGGTGCAGCGCCTGCTCGTGGCGCAGACGCCGGGGACGTATGACCTATCGGCCCGCCTGGAGTACAAGCTGCCGACGGGCGGGGCCAATGCCGGCACGGGCAGACCCGATTACAATGTTCTGCTCCTGGCGTCCAAAGACTACTCCGACCGCTTCCACGCCGACTATAACCTGGCCGACGCCTCCCTGGGCCGCCCGGACGGCCCCGGCTCTGTGCAGCAGGCGTTCGTGTCGGCGGCCTTCACCTACAAGCTGCCGCACGGCTTCACCGCCCAGACCGAGGTGTACGGCTATTCCGGCAGTAGCCTGAACGGCACGAACCTTGCCAATGGCTATGGGTTCACCTATACACCCCATCCCGCCTCCGAGTATGACGGCTACATCAACTTTGGCCTGACGCGGGCCGCGCCAAGGTATTTCGTCACCGTGGGACACACGTTCTTCCTCGGCAAGCTTTTCTGAGCCGCTTTCGCTATGTTCTTTCGCTATGTTCTTTTGCTATGTTTTTTTGCTATGTTCTTTTGCTATATTGAAGACAGATTGGAATGGAGAAATACAGGATGAGTATTCCTGAAATCGCAGCCGATGAGATGGAACAACTGCCGACGGCCGGGTGGAGAGACCCGGTGCGCGAACCGTCTCTGCCGGAAGTATTCCGATCCATCGCCGTCCCGAAAAACGCGACTTTTTGGCGGCGGCTTGCGGCCTTTATCGGGCCGGGCTATCTCATCGCCGTCGGGTACATGGACCCCGGCAACTGGGCCACCGACATCTCCGGCGGCTCGGTCTATGCCTACGCCCTGCTGTCGGTCGTGCTGCTCTCAAACTTCACTGCAATCTATTTGCAGGCGTTAGCCTGCAAGCTGGGGATTGTGACGGGCCGCGACTTGGCGCAGGCCTGCCGCGATGCCTACAGCCGCCCGGTGGCGATCGGGCTATGGCTGTCGGCGGAAGTCGGCATTGTCGCTTGCGACGTGGCCGAGGTGATCGGCGCGGCCATCGCGCTTAACTTGCTGTTCCATATCCCGCTGACGGTCGGGGTGATCCTGACGGGCGCGGACGTGCTGATCGTGCTGGCATTGCAGAGTAAGGGATTCCGCTGGATCGAGGCGCTGATCATGACTCTCATCGGCTCCATGATGGTCATCTTCGGTCTGGAACTAGCCTACGCGCATCCGAACTGGAATGCTGCCCTGCATGGCTTCCTGCCGACGCCGCAGATCATCCGTGACCCAGCCATGCTGTATATCGCACTGGGGATTCTGGGCGCGACGGTCATGCCGCACAACCTGTATTTACATTCCTCTATTGTCCAGACGCGCCGCTTTGGACGGTCATTGGGCGATTTGAAGAATGCCATTCAGTCGGCGTATACAGACTCCACAATCGCGCTGATGCTGGCACTATTCGTCAACGCCGCCATTCTGATTCTCGCCGCGGCGGTCTTCTTCCGCACCGGCCATCACGAAGTTGGGGACATCGAGGGCGCATACAAGATGCTGACGCCGCTGATGGGAGTCGGGCTGGCGACTCCTTTGTTCGCTATCGGCCTGCTGGCGTCCGGTCAGAACTCCACCATCACCGGCACAATGGCCGGGCAGGTGATTTTGGAAGGCTTCACACGCTTCAAGATCGCGCCTTGGCTGCGCCGGCTGATCTCGCGCTTGATCGCCATCGTCCCCTGCGTGTTGATTACAGCCCTGGCTGGACCGGGCGGCACCGGAAAGCTTCTGATCTTCAGCCAGGTCGTGCTGTCCGTCCAGCTTTCATTTGCCGTGGTTCCACTTGTGCAGTTCACGAGCAATAAAATCAAAATGGGGCCGTTTGTCAACAACCTGGCCGTCAAGATGGTTGGCTGGACGCTGGCGGTCATGATTGCCGCGCTGAATGTTTACCTAGTGTTCGCCACATTCTTCCCCAAGCTCGTGCCGGGGGCGTCGTAGCGGCAAAGCATCGGTCATCGTTTCAGCCCCTCTGCCAAGTGGGTATTCTGTGCCCAACGCACAGGAGAACTTCCCTTTATGGCAATGCAGACGATTTATGCACTCTTTCAGAGTGTCGCTGATGCCGAGCGCGCCATTGGCGCGCTCCAGGACCACGGCGTCCCCGCCACCAGCATCGGCGTCGCCGCCCGCCGACCCGCCGAGGAAGACGAAGCGGGCCGCGTCCGGACCGGGTTCACCCGTCTGACCGATGATGGCACGATCCGGCAGGGCGAGCCGGAAGTGGCCTATGCGGCCCAGCCGGGGACTCTGCCGCCCGCCGCGCTGGCCTCGACTGCCGCCGCGACCAGTGTCGTGGACACGTCGCTCAATGTCGCGACTGTCGGAAAAGAGGGTATCACGACGACGACGCCCCAGGACGCTGCCGCAGGGGCGGCCGTCGGCAGCGGCGTAGGCCTGGTCGCAGGGCTTTTGGCCGCTGCCGCCGCGCTGACCATCCCCGGCTTTGGACTGGTCCTGGGCGGCGGCGTCTTGGCCGCCGCCTTCGGCGCAACGATCGCCACGACGGCAGCAGGCGCGGCTGTCGGCGGCGTGACCGGCTATTTGCGCGACATGGGGATGCCCGAACAGGCTGCCATGAATGTCAACGACCGCCTGCGTGAAGGCGACTATTTGCTCACAGCGACAGTGGATACCACGCGCTACGACGAGATAAAACAGCTCCTTCAAAAGTACAATGCCGTGGGGGTGGATATCAATGTCAGCGCGGCGGGTGAGCAGATCACCGATGTTCGGGGCACTACCCCCCTGGTCCCCAGCGCCCGCGCGGTCGGCGAGACCCAGGCCGAAGCGATGGAGCGGGACGCAATTATCTAGAATGGTGGGCAGATATCGGGGCGAGCCTTGTGCTCGCCCCTTTCTTGTGCTCGCCGCTTTCTTGTGCTCCTCCCTTTCTCGCTCCAGCGCGCTTGACCTCCCTCCCCCTTTCCGGTTATAATGCCTCATGGCAGACGTCTTTCCCACTTTCCGCGCCGTGCTGTTCGACCTCGACGGGACGCTCATCGAGACGCACATTGATTTCCTCGCGATGGCGCAGGACATGGAGCGGCTGGCGCGGGCGGCGGGTGTCCCGGAAGAGGTCACGGCAGGCAAGGACATCCTCAGCCTGGTAGATGCGGCGACTGAGGACGTACACGCGCGGGGCGGCGATAGCCCGGCCCTGCGGCGCGCGGCATTCGAGCTGTTGGAAGAGAGGGAAGTGGAAGGCTGCGCCCACCCAGACCTTCTGGGAGGGGCGCGCGAGCTGCTGACAGACCTGCTCGCCAGGAAGATCAAGGTCGGTATCGTCACCCGTAACTGCCGCCGCGTCTCTGTGGGCCTGCTGGCACGGTTCGCCCTGCCCCATCACCTGCTGCTGACGCGCGATGATGTGGCCCGGACGAAGCCGAATCCCGAGCATCTGTGGGAAGCGCTTCGCCTCCTCGGTGAGTCGCCCCACGCGGCGGCGATGGTCGGCGACCATTGGATGGACGTACAGGCCGGGGTTCGGGCAGGCTGCGCGGCGACATTAGGTGTCCTGGGCCGGAACGATGCCAGTTGGTTTACCCCCTGTCCGCCCACCGCGACTGCGCGCGATCTGGCCGAAGCTGCGCCGCTGTTCGGTCCGGCCTGACCCATGCGCTTGTCCGTCTGCATCGTGAACTGGAACACGCGGGACTATTTGCGCGAATGTCTGACGGCGCTCCTTCATTACCCGCCCGCTGGGTCGGACATGGAAGTGATCGTTGTGGACAACGCCAGTGCGGACGGTTCGGCGGCAATGGTCGCCTCCGAGTTCCCTCACGTCTCGCTTCTCGGCAACTCCGATAACAAAGGCTATGCCGAGGGCAACAACCAGGCTCTGGAGCGGGCCTCGGGTGACTTGCTGCTGCTGCTGAACCCGGACGTCGTCGTCCACCCCGAGAGCCTGACACGCGCCCTGGCTTTTATGGAAGAACACCCCCTAGCGGGTGCGCTGGGCGGCCGACTGGTCGGTAGAGACGGCGAGACGCAAAGGTCGGTGCGCGGCTTCCCCGACCCCGGCCCGGTGCTGTGGGATGCGGTCGGCCTGTCGCGCCTCTTCCCGCGCTCGCGCGTCTCCGGGGCCTATCGGATGACGTTTTTTGATTATGATCGCATATCAGAAGTAGACCAGCCGATGGGATCGTTCCTGCTGCTGACGCGCGCCGCGCTGGATAAAGTGGGCCTGCTGGACCCGCAGTTCCCGATCTTTTTCAACGAAGTAGACTGGTGCTGGCGAGCCAAGCGCGAACACGGCTTCCGCATCTATTACACGCCGGAAGTCATCGTGACGCATTATGGCGGGAGCAGCACACGGCAGGTAAAGGCCGCCATGATCCGCGAGTCCCATCGTTCGCTTCTGCGTTTCTATGACAAGCACTATGCCCACCTCGCGCCGCCGGTCAAGTGGCTGATTCGCGGGGCAGTGTTGTCGAACGAGTGGCGGCTGACGCGCAAAGCCCAATGAGAACCTAGGGCTGAACCCCTAGGCTTTGGTAGGGCAATCCCCTGCCTTCGCGAGCGAAGACAAAAGAGAGGATACAGACAGCACGGACAGGAAATGAGGACGCGATGAAATGAGGACGCGATGAATCGCGCCACTACACCATCACCTCTAATGCCCGCGAAGGCGGGGAGTTGCACTCCTAAAGCACGGGGGTTCGGCCCCGTGAAAGGATGCCGTGTGAGCGGTCTGAACCAGCCTTTTCCCATGACTGACATCGCCGTCATTATCGTCAACTGGAACGCGCGCGAGGATCTGCGTCACTGCCTGCAATCGCTGTACGCCGACCCGCTACCCTGCGTCTCCTATGAAGTCTGGGTGATGGACAATGCTAGCGGCGACGGATCGGCAGACATGGTCGCCTTGGAGTTCCCCCAGGTCACGCTCGTCGTCAACGCGGACAACGCCGGGTTTTCCAAGGCGAACAACCAGGCCATCGCGCGGACGGACAGCCGGTACGTCTTCCTGCTGAACTCGGACGCTTTTATCCATCCCGGCGCGCTGGATGCGCTTGTCGCCTATGCCGACGCACACCCGAAGGCGGGGATCGTCGGCCCCAAAGTCTTGAACTCCAACGGCTCCCTACAGTTCTCGTGCCGCCGGTTCCCCTCGCTCGGCGCGGGCTTCTTCCGCAACACCTACTTAGGCCGGCTGTTCCCGCACAACAAGTTCGCCCGCGACTACTTGATGGTCGGCTTCGACCATGCGAGCGACATCCCCGTGGACTGGGTTTCGGGCTGCGCCATGCTGATCCGCCGCGACCTCTTGGAAAAGATCGGGGCGCTGGATGAGCGGTTCTATATGTACTGCGAGGATGTGGACCTCTGCCAGCGCGCCTGGGAGGGCGGCTGGGAGGTGGTCTACACGCCTCAGCCGGTTGTCACGCACGCCATCGGCCGCTCCAGCGATAAGAATGGCGACCGGATGATCATCGAGTTCCACCGCTCCTGGTACGAGTACGACCGGAAGCGGCACCCCAGGGCATCCCACCTGCGCCGGGCGGCCGTCTTCTCGGGCTTGTGGCTGCGAGCCGCCGTCCGCATCACCAAGCGCCGGGCCTCGGTGCGGCATCACGCGGGCCTGGCGCGGGCGGCCTCGCGCGCCGCCGTTCCGGTCAAGACGCCCATGCCCGGTGGTAGGGATGAGAGCAAGTGAGATTCCTCCCTGTCGTCCTTTTGGGCCTGGCCCTGCTGCTGGCCCCTATCTACGCGGCCATTCCTGACGACCCCCTTCCGCCGGTCGGGGCCTACTGGCTCTCAGCAGGCACGTTCGCGGCGGCGCTTATTGCCCTTCTCGCCGCCTGGCGCGGCGACCGGACGTTCCTGGCATCCTTCAGCCGCGCTGAACAGGCGTTTCTTGTCCTGTTGGGGCTGGCTTTCCTCTCGATCCCCCTCCGGCTGATCGTCCAGCACGGCACAGGATATTCCGGCGTCATGCTGCACGGATGGGCGACCCTGGCAACCTACGGGGCCGCATTCGCCTTGGCACGTCGCGTCGCCCGTGACCGCGCCGCACTCTACGGGCTGGCATTGATCGCCGTGCTGGCCTCCGGCTATGTCGCCGACCAGGGGGTTTTGGAGGACCTGCCGCTCCTGCTGAAGCACCAAACGACCTGGCGCGTGTTCGCCACTTCGACCCCCGACTATTTGGCGGGATATTTGGTCATGCTGCTGCCCCTGACGCTGGCCCTGTTCCTCCAGATGCCCGGCCTGCGCGCTGTCACGCCCGTCGCGCGCCACGCAGCGACGGCCTTGTTCGGGCTGGTGCTCCTGCTGCAGATTGCCACCCTGGTGGCGACAGGGTCACGCTTCGCACTCGTCTCGCTCGCCGTCGCGCTGGCCGTCTTCGAGACGGCCTTGTGGCGGGCGCGGCGGCACGGGCAGACTCTGGACCAGGCGACGCGTGGGCTGCGGGTCGTCCTGGGTGTCGGCCTCGCGCTGGCAGTCCTGGTCTTCGCACGGCCGGTCTTCCTGCGCCTGACCAATCCCGACCCAAATTCGGGGGCGTTCCGGGCCTGGACCTGGAAGGGCGCGGCCCAGATGGCCGCTGCAAACCCCGTCCTCGGGACAGGCATTGGGACGTGGGAAGACCTCTACCCGCGCTACGCCTTGACCGGCTTCACGCGCGCTGCTCACGAGTCGTACCTGCAACTGGCCGATGAGTGCGGCGTTCCGGCCCTGCTCGCACTGCTGGCGACACTGGGCCTGCTCGGAGTTTCACTCGTGCGCGGGCTGACCGTCGCCCCCACCGAGGCGGCCCCCCAGCCCCTCCTGCCAATGGCGCTAGGACGTAAGTCGAAGCGCCCTGCACCTATGGCTGCCGTGACGCCTCCGAAGACCGACCTGCTGCCTACAGATCATCGGCTGCTGCTCTGCGGCCTCCTGGCGGCCCTGGCGGGGGGCGTCGTCCAGAACTTAAGCGACTCGGACTGGTATGTTTTCTTTCTCGGCTTCACCTTTTGGACGCTGGCCGGGCTGGCCGCCGGCATCGTCGCCCCTGACACCGCTGCCGAGGCGAAGCCGGCCAAGCCGCTCCTTTTCGCCGCCGGGAGCGTCGCCGCTGCCCTCGCCGCACTGACCACAACGCAGGGCGTCGGAGGAGTCTACGCGGCACAGGCACAAGAGCAGGCGAACTCTGATCCGCAGGGCGCGGCGCGTGCCTATGCTGCGGCGCGGGCCTGGGACCCGCTGAACGCGCGCTATGCGAGCAAGCAGGGCCAACTGTTTTTCAGCCGCCTCGGCCAACTGACCGAGGCAGAGGCAGCGGCGCGCACCGCCGTCGCCCTCGGGCCGAACTCGGTCAATTTTCGGCGGCTTGGGGATGTCTTGCAGCAGTTCGGGCGTCAACCGGAGGCGATCACGGCCTATGAAGACGGCCTGCACGCCGAGCCGCACTCGCTCGATCTGCTGCTGCGCCTGGCTCGCCTCAGCACGCCGCCACACGCGCTCGACTACTACCGCCGTCTTTCCGATCTTGAGTTGACGCCGGTGGGAACCGTCCGCGCCCTGGGCGAATACACCGAAACCGGCTTCGCCTTTGGGGATACCGTCCTGGGAGACGAGGCCGCCAAAACCGATCCTGCGTCGGCCGCCGCCTACTATGCGCGGGCCGCGCATGTCCTGGAGCAGTACGCCGACAACGGCGGCAGTCAGAACGGTCAGCAAGCCGCCCTGCACAACAACAAAGCGGACCCGCAGGAGGAGACTTCCCTGCGTGGGCTGTACCAGCATGTCCTTCCCGCCTGGATCGCCGTCGCCCCACCGGACCAAAGGGCTGCACTGCGGCAGCGTCAGGAGAAATACGGGCGAATCTATGACGCCCTGATCGCACAGTCCTCCAAATCGGGTACACTGTAGAGCAGATTTCTCAGGAGACACTACCCGCTATGAATATCACCGCCAGCAAGCGCGGCTCGCAGACCAAGGGCGAGCGCAAGAAACGTATGCGCCAGGGTTTTATCCCCGGCTCGATCTATGGCAAGGGCCTGGAGCCGGTCAATATCGAGGTCAATACCAAATCCATCGCGGAGGTGCTGACGACCGAAACCGGCCTGAACACCGTCATTGACCTGATAATCGAGGGCGATGCCAAGCCGCACACGGTCCTAGTGGATAACCTGGAGCGGAACCCGATCACGCGCTCTTTCATGTCGGTCGGCTTTCACCAGGTCAAGAAGGGCGACAAAGTGACCGCCCAGGTTCCTATTCAGCTCATCGGCGAACCCGCGACCATCGCGACGGGCGAGGCGGTCCTGGAGCAGACGCTGGAGGCCATCACGGTCCACGCCGAGCCGGGCAACCTGCCCGCGCACCTAGACGTAGATGTCTCGCATCTCAGCCCCGGCGACGTGCTGCACGTCTCGGATCTGCCGCACAACCCCCTGCTGGAGTTCACGTCGGGCGAGGAGACCGCTATCGCGGCCCTGCACTACTCGCGCACGGCTCAGGCTTTGGAAGAGGCTGATGTGGCGGCTGAGGCCGAGCCGACCGGTGCAAACGCCGTGGTCGAGCTTCGCGCCGATGCGGATGCCAGCACGGACTCGGTGACGGGGACTTAGGTCCTCCTATCGCACGGTCGTCCTATCGCATGGTCGTCCTATCCCGTCGCGCAAGCGCGCCACCCTTCCCTCGGAAGGAAGGGTTTCGGAGGGAATGAACTTTGGAAGGCCTCGTTTAGCATGAAACCCCTGCCTCTCGATGAGAGGCAGGGGTTGTTGTGTTTTGATAGGTTTCTCTGAAACCCTTCCCTCCGAGGGAAGGGTGGCGCGCTTGCGCGACGGGATAGGACGACCGTGCGATAGGACGACCATGCGATAGGAGGCCGGGGTCAGGTCGGGTACAATGACCCCATGACCGAGCGTATTACTGGACGCATGACCGAGCGTATTTATCTCGACCACGCCGCCACGACCCCAATGCGGC
>JANLUQ010000598.1:0-9321 GCA_031363565.1 Armatimonadota bacterium
GATCCTCTCCCGTCTCGCAAGCTCGCCACCCTCCCCTCGGAGGGAAGGGGTTTCCGAGAGCACGCGGGCTGCTATCTCTTCTTTTCGCCCTCCCTGTCTGGGAACCCTGTCTGAAACCCCTTCCCTCCTCATCAGAAAACCCTTCCCTCCGAGGGGAGGGTGGCGAGCTTGCGAGACGGGAGAGGATCATAACCAGTCCAGCACTTCGTTGACGTCGGCGGCGAGGATGTCTGCCCCGGAGGTGCGGAACAGCTTCTCGTTGGCCTTGCCGGCGGGGCCGGTGAGGACCTGGGCGGAGAGAAAGGTGGTCGGGCCGTGGGACTGGTTGAAGTTCTTGACGGTCCGCAGGTCGTCCAGGGCGTCGCCGATGTAGAGGGCGTTGGTGAACCCCATGCGCTCGGCGAGTTTTGCGAGGCCGCCCGGCTGCGGCTTTTGGAAGCCATCGCTCTTGGTGACGACCTGCGTCTCGGGGATGCGGTCAGCCAGGCCGCACATCTCCAGGCCGATGCGGGCTTCCTCCAGGGTCCGGCCCGTTTGGACGCCGATCATTTTGCCGTCCGGCAGTTTCGCCAGGTCCAGCAGGGGCCGGTCGTGGTTGATGTAGCCCGCCCCGGTGTAGAGGGTGGGGGCGTAGCCGTACAGGCGCTCGCAGTGCTCGCCGGCGAACATCTCCTGGAAGATCTGTTTGATGAGGTACTTGCGGTAGTCGGTCTCGACGGCCAGGCGGTCCTCGCGGGTCAGGTGCTCGAAGGCGATTTCCTCGGCAGCTCGCAGCCAGCCGCCGCGCTCCTTAATGCGGGCGGCATAGCGGGCCAGGTTAGGCTGGAAGACGTTCAAAGTCTCCGGCGCGGCGCTGGGGTGCTCGTGGCCTTTGGCGACATAGTGCAGAACGAGGGCATAGGTAAGGTCCCAGTCGTCGTTGAAGCCACCCGCGTTCTTGAACATCTCGATGTCGAGGGATGTAAGCAGGTCGTCGGGCGCGGGCCAGCCGAGCACAGTCCGCAAATAGTAGGGGACGGAGAGGCAGTTGACGACGCGGATGGAGCCGCTGATGTCGAGCAGGACGCCGTCCATGTCGAAGATGACGGCGTCAATGGAGGCGCGGCGCGTGTCGGCGTCGGGGGTGGTGTAGGGCATTAGGAAGCCATCCCCGCCCCCAATAATGAGGGAGCCAGACCGGATACCGGAACCGCCCTAATTTCTCCTCTAACTCCCCCATTGTTGGGGGCGGGGGGGGCCTCTCTGCCCCGCAACCGTGCCGCCTGCGCGTGCCCATCGAAGCCCTCCGCCTCGGCGAACCGGGCGACATCCTCGGCTGCTTCCCGGGCCGCCTTCTCCGAATAATATAGTACGCTCGTTCGCTTCATAAAGGTCGCCACGGACAGCGGTGAGGCGTAGCGGGCCGCGCCTGCCGTCGGCAGGGTGTGGGACGGACCCGCCCAGTAGTCGCCGATAGGGGCGGAGGTGTGGTCGCCCAAGAGAATCGCCCCGGCGTTCCTGACCAGAGGCAGGACGGCTAAAGGCTCGCGTACCATCAGCTCCAGGTGTTCGGGGGCGAAGACATTGGACAATTCCAGGGACTCTTCTAGGGAGTTCGTTTTAACAAAAATCAAGTTGTTCGCGGTGATGGCCAGTATCTCCTTGCGGGACAGTTCCGCGCGCTGCATTGCTAGTTCGATTTTACATTTTTCCAATAAATCGTACGAATGGCTGAACACGACGCCCCGGTTGTCGTGGCCGTGCTCCGTCTGGGCCAGCAGATCGGCGGCGACGAAGGCGGGGTTCGCGCCCGCATCGGCGATGATGGCGACCTCGGATGGCCCGGCCAGCATGTCTATCCCGACGGTCCCGTAGACGAGCTTCTTGGCCGTGTTGACGTAGGCGTTGCCCGGCCCGACGATGACATCGCACTTGGGCACAGTTTCCGTCCCATAGGCCATGGCGGCGATAGCCTGCGCGCCGCCGATCTTGAAGATGCTCACCTGCACATCGGAGTAGGTGTTCACCCACGCTGCTGCCGCCAGGATCAGCGGGTTGATCCTCCCGTCGTTTCCGGCGGGAGTACAAAACACCAGCTCTTTGACGCCGGCGACGGCAGCAGGAATTCCAGCCATGAGGACAGTGCTTGGGTACGCCGCTTTACCGCCGGGGACGTAGATGCCGGCCCGCCCCATCGGACGCAAGACCTGGCCGCGAAACACGCCGCCGGACGGACCGGATGTGTCCATCCACGACTGGAGGTGTCCGGCCTCCGTGGCATGGTAATCCGCGATGTTTCCGTGGGCTATGCCGAGCATGGCGTCGAAATCCGCCGCAACACTGTCAACGCCGCCGGCCCATTCCTCGTGTTCTATCTCCAGTGCCTTCGCCGTTGCCTCCGGCCAGTCGAAGCGGCGGGTGTAGTCCAGCACGGCGGCGTCCCCGCGCGCCTTCACGTCGTCGAGGATGGCGCGGACGGTGGCCTCCACCTGTGCGTCGCGGGCGGTATCGCGGCAGGTCAGGGCGGCGTGGATGGTCTCGGAGGAGTCGCAGGCAGTATCGAATTGGCGCATGATGGCCCATTATACCCGGTCTGGTCCTCTCCCCGCGACAAGTCGTAACCCGCCCCTCAAGTCGGGTGCAGCCGCGCCCGGGAAGGGGAGGTGAACAGAGGCTTGATGTAGTTGTCGGGGGAGTTGTTTGGTCACCGGAGAGGGAAGTCATTGGAGGAATGGAGGTGGTATTGACTTTGTCCTGCATTTGTAGTGAGTCGGTATTTTTACGGCTGGCAGGGCCTCGTGCTGTTTTGTAACCATTCATTAACTTCGTGGCCCAATAATCAGACATAGATTCTCAAACCGCGGGGTAAACTGCGTTCATGAGTGAAACCGACGACTGATTCCCCTCCCGTTTTATCCGTTACTTTGCTGACTACCCCGCTGTACCTGCCCCGTAGTACCCGCCTCGCCGCGCCCATCGGAAAAGCTCATGTCTCATCGGCCCTGCGCTGTCGTGCGCGGCCGCGCCCCACTGTTCTGGCGCACTCCTGCTGCGGTGACGGCTCCTGCCGTCACACGCCTCGTTCTCTGTCCTTATCTCATCACTGTTTTAGAAAGCAGGTCCATCATGCTCCTACGACCACGCCGGCTTACAGGTACTCTTGTGCTTGCGGGCGCACTCGGCGCACTGTTCTCTGGGGGCGCCGCGCGCGCCCAGGTCAGCATCCTGTCCAACGTCCAGACCACCAACGGGACGCTGTTCAACTACAGCTACAGCGTCACCAACTCGAGTCTGACAGGCCAGGACTTCCCGGTCATCACCTTCGCCGCACCGTCATTGGCCGGCGGGCTGACCAGCCTCTTGGCCCCCACTGGGTTCAAGATCAACTTCGACCCGGGCGTCCCCGGCGGCGGCCTGGTGTCCTTCCTGGAAGACTCCCAGATGTTTTCCAGCACCCCGGCCGTCTTCTCCTTCAACAGCGCATTCGGGCCGACCGTCTTGCCGTTCCAGGCAGTCGGCTTCGATAGCAGCGGCAACGGCATCACGTCCTCCGGGACGGTCCTCGCGCCCCAGCCCGTGCCGGAGGCCAGCACGATGGTCTCGCTGGGGGCCGGCGTCCTGCTGCTGACCTTCTGCGCCGTGCGGCGTCGCCGCGCGGTCCGCACCGGCACTCATTCCTGACCGATATAAGAAAGAGAAACACGATGAACCTCAAGCCTCTTTTCTGCACCGCAGCCGCCCTGGGCGCGCTGGGCGCACTCGCACTCGGGGGCGGCACGGCGCGCGCCTCCAGCCACAGCGACGCACCGCTGATCAAGCTCGACCCGCAGGCGAACCTCACCGACGTCTACGCCTTTCGCCGCAACGAGGGGCCGAACAACACGCCCTCGCTGGTCATCGAGGTCAGCGTCCGGCCCTTCTCCGAGGCCGGCGACGGCGTCATGTATGACTCCTTCTCCGATGATGCGCTCTACAGTATCAACATCGCAAACCCCAGTACAGGCGCGCTGCTGCAGCGCTACGACTTTAAGTTCTCGCCGGTCAGCAGCCAGAACGGCAACTACAAGAACCTGGACACGATCCTGCGCTACGGGCGCGGCGCGAACATCAACGGCGCTCCCGACGCCGGCTCGATCATGTCCGTCGGCGACAACCACCAGAACTTCGTCCAGACCTATACCGTCACCAAGACCGTGGCCGCCACCAACCAGACTACGCTGCTCAACCCGAACATGACGCTGATGGTGCCGCCCTACAACACTGGGAAGCGGACGACGCCGCTCTATGATGACCCGACAACCGGCAGAGCCATCAGCGGCGCGGCCAGCAATGGGGCGCTCGATCCTTACACCAAGCAGACGACCTACACCCTGCCGGCCATCGCCGGCGCGGCGGGCACGACCATGGTCTTCGCCGGCTCGCGCGAAGACGGCTTCTATGCCGACACGCCGGGCATCTTCGACTTTCTCGACCCGCGCATCCTCCTGCCCTCACCGGCGGGCACGTTCGGGCAGACCGGCAACGGCGTGGACGGCTTCAAGGGCTATAACGTTCTGCACTATGCGATCGTGATCCCCCTGAGCGACCTGGCCTCCGCCACCTCCTCATACACCGGCGCCTTCACCAGCGGCGGGACGAATACGGGCGTGGGCGTCTACGCCTCGGTCTCGCGGCCCCGCATCACGCTCCGCACGACGACCGGCGACAACATCAACGCCGGCCCCTTCATCCAGGTCAACCGCGAGGCCAACCCGCTCTTCAACGAAGTGCTGGTCGGCATCCGGGACAAGGACAACTATAACCGGGACGTGCCAACGAGTGACGCGACCAAGTACCAGAAGTACGCGCTCAACCCCGAGGTCGCCGTCCTGATCAATGCGGTCTACGGCACGAAGTTCGTCACGACTGGCCGCACAGACCTCGCCGCCGTCTACATCCCGGACGTCATCCGGGTGGACACGACGACCGGCCCGGCCAACATCGCCGGCCAGGCTGCGTTCAGCCGGCTGGGCTTCATCGGCGGCGACACCCTGATCAATGGAGTGGGTGCGAAGGTCCCCGGCGGCTGGCCCAACGGGCGTCGGCTGGGCGATGATGTGGTAGACGTCGCCCTGACGGCGGTCGCCAGCGGCCCCTCGTACAGCTCGGTCAACCTGGTGGGAGACAACATTGACCACAACGACCAGGTCTACAACATGACCTTCCCGTATGCCGGCACGCCCAACGCCGGCACGGCCAACAGCAAGGACTCCACCCCTGCTCATTAGGCCGCTCGAACGGCACTCAGGGAGGGGGGTCTTCTGGATCGCCCCCTCCCATCTCCGGCATAAACCGACCCGCTCAGAAACCCAAGCCATGAAGAACGCACTCCTTCCCAAGATTTTACTCCTGCTTCTCCCAGGCACCCTGGCGGTCGGCGGCTGCGCCGGGCGGCATGCCGCACCGTCTGGGCCGTCTGCGGCGTCCGCGCCGGCCTTGCCTTCCGCCGATGCGACACTGGCCGCTATCCCGACGCCCCCCGCCCAGACGGCGTCCGACCACGGCATCGCCAAGTGGGCGGGCCTGCTGCGCCGGAACCCAAGCGACGACAAGGCCTGGGTCAAGTTGGGCGACATCCTGATGCAGAAGCCGCGCGAGACCTCCAACCCCCACTATTACGGCTACGCCGAGCAGGTCTACCGACAGGCCCTGGCGGTCAACCCGAACAGCGCCGACGCCATGACCGGGCTGGCCTGGGTCGCGAGCGACCGCAACCAGTTCGGCGAGAGCATGGATTGGGCGAACAAGGCCGTCGCGCTCGACCCCAAGGACAACACAGCTTATGGGCTGCTGGGCGACGCCGACGCGGCCCAGGGAAATTATGACGCCGCTTATGCCCACTACCAGAAGATGCTCGACATCCGGCCCGACCTGGCCTCCTACAGCCGAGGCGCGCACCTGCTGGCTATGGACGGTAATTCGCGCAAGGCCATGTGGCTGATGATCAAGGCGATCAAGACGGGCAGCCCCTACGCCGAGAACACCGCCTGGTGCCGCACGCAGCTCGCCCTGATGCTTTTCGACGAGGGGGCGCTGCTGCCCGCCGAGCAGACTTTGCACGACGCCTTGAAGACCACACCGAATGATGCCGAGGCGCTGGCGGCGATAGGCACGTTCAAGGCGGCGCGTCGGAACTACCCCGAGGCGATATCCGCTTACAAGAAGTCGGTCGCCATCGCCCCTACCTTGGCATCACTGGCGGCTTTGGGCGACTTGTACCAACTCACCGGAGACAAGGCTGGGGCGGACCGATTGTACGCTCAGGTCGAGGCGCTCCACAAGCAGAACGCCGATGCGGGTGTGGACGACCACATGCAGATGGCGCAGTTCTATGCTGATCACGACCGCGCTCTGCCCCAGGCGCTGCAGCTCGCCGAGTTGAACAAGTCCAGCCGGAACGTCAACGACGCCGATACGCTGGCTTGGTGCCTCTACAAGAACGGCCGGGAGGAGGAGGCCAAAGCCGCCATCCAGACCGCCATGGCGCGGGACACGCACGACGCCGGCATCCTGTTCCATGCGGGCATGATCTACGCCAAGGCCGGCGACCGGGTGACGGCGGGGAAGTACCTGGCCTCCGCCCTGAGCACAAACCCTTCCTTCAGCCTGCGGGACGCGAAGACGGCGGCCGACACCCTGAAGCAGCTCGGGTCGCAGCCGTCCGGCGGGGCGATCGTGGCAAAGACGAGTTGAGGCAGGCTATGAAGACCGTCTTCCCTCTTCTGCTCGTTTGCCTGGCGGCGGGCGCGGGGTGCCGCAGCGCCCACGCGCCCTCCGCGCGCCCGGCCCTTTCCTCAGCCGCCACCCAGGCTGATGCGCCCGCTGCCGCGCCTGAGGCGGGCCATGCGCTGCTGGATCAGGCGATCAGCAAAGACACGCGCGCCACCGGGCAGAACCCGAAGGACACGAAAGCCTGGGTGGACCTGGGCAATGCCTTGATGCAGAAGGCGCGCGAGACGGCGGACCTGAGCTACTACGGTCATGCCGAGGCCGTCTTCAAAAAAGCGCTTGCGCTGGATGCGCGCGACGCGGATGCCCTGACCGGCATGGCCTGGGTGACGAGCGACCGGCACGAGTTCGAAGCCAGCAAAGCCTGGGCTGGGAAGGCCCTGGCCCTGGACCCCGGCGACAACGATGCCTACGGGCTGATCGGGGATGCCGATCAGGAGATCGGCGATTATGACGCTGCTTATGCCCACTACCAGAAGATGCTCGACATCCGGCCCGACTTAGCCTCCTACAGCCGGGGCGGGCACCTGTTGTGGCTGACCGGGGACGCCCATCACGAGGGGGTCCGGCTGATGGTCAAGGCGATTGATGCCGGGGGACCCTATGCCGAGACGACGGGCTGGTGCCGCGCCCAACTCGGGCTGATGCTCTACGGCGAGGGCCGCCAAGCCGCTGCCGAGCAGACTTTAAAGGACGCTTTGACGACGACGCCCAACAACTACCGTGTCTTGATGGCCCTGGGCCGGGTCGAGGCGGGGCGGGGTGACTATCAAGACGCCATCGGGCGCTATGAGAAGGCCGTCGCCGTAGTCCCTCAACTCGAGGCTGTGGGCGCGTTGGGCGATTTGTATGCCCTGACCGGGCACCCCGCCGATGCCGCGCGGCAGTACGCCCTGGCTGGGCAGATAGATCGTCTCCAGAAGGCGAATGGGGTGAAGGGTGGCTGGCAGATGTCTCTGTTCCAGGCGAACCACGACCGTGACCTGCCCAAAGCCTTGCAGACGGCGCGGGAGGAGTACCGTACCCGCAGGAACGTCTACGCCGCCGACGCTTTGGCCTGGTGCCTCTACAAGAACGGGCGCTACCCGGAGGCGGCGGCGGTGAGCCGGGCCGCCCTGCGCCGCAACACGCCCGAGGCTGATTTTCTGTTTCATGCCGGCATGATCTCCGCGCGACTGAGCGACCCCCCTGCTGCGCGCTCTTTTCTGAGCCGTGCCCTGCGGCTGAACCCCAATTTCAGCCCGACGGACGTCCCGGTCGCGGTTGCCACCCTGCGCCGACTTGGGCCGCCACAGCAAGCCTCTAGGCCATGAGTGGGCTACACCGCGGTATTCCATGTGTTGATGTTACGCACGCCGCGGCGTTCACGGTGGGGCGATCACGGCGGCGGGGCGTTTACGGTCCACCCAAAGCCCGTGCGTGACGTCAGTTATGTGGTTACGCAGTGCTTGCCACGGGTTGAAACCCGAGGCATCGAAAAACCCAGCGTCCAAGGGACGCAAGTGGGAAGAGATAGGACCCACCGGGCAGAACCCGCCCGCCGGCCTTCCCCTTCCTGGTCTTACGTCGCTTCGACGGTGGGAACTTCTTAGCCTCGGGTTTCAACTCGTGGCCCACTCCTCATCCCTTGCCATCTCTTTTCTTCCCGCCTCTTCCTTACCGCCGCTCCCCTTGCCAACCCCCTGCCCCGTCCGGTATAATCATGCCGACCTGCCGGAAGACGCGGCGGGCAGGGTGGGGGATCAGAGTGAGAGAAAAGACCGAAATCAAGCTGTTCGCGGGGACTGGCAACCCGAAGCTCTGCCGGGACATCGCTGGCTGGCTAGGCCTGCCGCTGGGCAATGTCCGCATCGACCGGTTCTCCGACGGCGAGACCTATGTGCAATATAAAGAAAGCGTGCGCGGGGCGGACGCTTTTATCATTCAGCCGACCTGTCCGCCGGTGGACACCAATCTGGTCGAGCTGCTGATCCTGATAGACGCCATGCGGCGGTCGAGCGCGGACCGGATCACGGCCGTGCTGCCGTACTTCGGTTATGCCCGGCAGGAGAAGAAGGACCGTCCGCGTGAGGCGATCACGGCCAAGCTCATCGCCGATGTCCTGACGGCGGCGGGCGCGGACCGGATCATCACGATGGACCTGCACGCCGACGCCATCCAGGGCTTTTTTAACATCCCGCTGGACCACTTAACGGCGCGGGGAATGTTCGCCGACTACTTTCAGCAGAAGGCCCTAGAAAACGTCGTCATCGTCTCACCCGATGAGGGCCGGGTCAAGCAGGCCCGCAAGCTGGTTCGGCAGCTCAACGCGCCGCTTGCCGTCGGTTACAAGCACCACGAGATGCACGGACATACGGAGATCACCGATCTTGCTGGTGATGTCGCGGGCAAGACACCGATCATCCTGGAAGATATGATCACGACCGGCGGCTCGATCATCGAGTGCGTCCGGACCCTGGTAGACCACGGCTGCAAGCCCGAGATCCATATCTGCGCCACGCACGGGGTCCTGACCAATGACGCCGTGGACCGGCTGAACGACCACCCGGCCATCGCCGAGGTCATCATCACCGA
>JANLUQ010000634.1:0-2681 GCA_031363565.1 Armatimonadota bacterium
GTAACGGTGACCGCTGGCTCAAACAAATGCTGCCTCAGCCCTGGCCCAGAAACTTTCGGGGTGCGGCCCTTCTCTACGCCAAGAAGGGAAACCGCAATGTTACAGAGCCAGCCACTCAAAACCTATCGCGTCACCTGGGAGGAACTGATGAGCCGCCGCAGCGAAATCGCCCCCGATTCGGTGCTGGAAGTCAATGTCTACGAGCCGGAGGCAGCGTCGCAAGCCGACCGGGAGAATCAGGCGCTCATCAACCTTCTCCAATCATGGCGGGAAGAAGACGCTGCCGACGATCCACAGGAGCTAGAGCGCCGCGACGCCGAGACCAACGCCCTGATGAGCAATTTACAGGCGAGCCGTCTGTCGTTGCGCGGGCCGGAGGCGTAATGGCATTATTGGCCGTTGCCCTGCACTCGTCGCCCTTGGGCCTCGTGACACAGAAAACGGGCAAATCTTCTGACGGAGATGCCTGCCGTGTCTGGATGGAAGACCTGCTCACTCAGGGCGTCCGCGTCTACATCCCAGAAGCGGCTGATTTTGGAGTTCGCCGGGAGTTTGTTCGGACCAAAAATCCAGGCAGCATCACCCACTTGAACCGCTTGAAGCAGCTCGCTCGGTATCTGCCAACCACCACGGACGTCATGCTGGAGGCCGCCGAACTCTGGGCATAGGCGAGAAATGTGGGCGTTGCCACTACTGACATCCACGCGCTTGCTGGTGACGTGATCGTCGCGGCTCACGCACTTTCCCTGAAGCTTGCCGCCTCTGAGTTCGTCATCGCGACCAGTAACGTCAAGCATATCTCCCGGTTCGTGCCTGCCGACCTTTGGAGCAACATCAGGCCATAGGATTAGAACTTGGTTTGGCGCGGTCGTCGAGCGCCCGGACATGCGTCGTTTAGGAGCACCAGCAGCGGCAAACTTTGATTGGCAGCCGTTCCTCAAACAGTGGAGTGAGGAGATATTGGATGCTGCCGAGGATGTGGATGATTTGCCCCAAGAAGCCGTCGAGACGCGCCGGCTAGGGTCTCCTGGCGCAACTGAGGAACAGATCGCGAAGGCCGAAAGTCGGTTGGGAGTGACGTTGCCACCGTCCTACTGGGAGTTCCTAAAAGTCACTAATGGATGGAGACAGCCGGACGCCTTTTGGCCGTCAAATGCTGGTAGTCTCTGGGCGATTCAACAGGTGAAATGGTTCTCCATGCGAAACCAAGACTGGATAGACTGTTATGTCAAGCCATTTCAAGACGGCTTCTTGCCAGTGCCGACAGATACCGCTCTTTTTGGGAGATGATGCAGGCTAGATATTCGGATTGGAAAGACTATCTTCCCTTCCTGAAGGGCGAAATGACTGAGCTTGAGTATGAGGCTTACGCTTCATCGCATAGCGTGAAGAATGTCTGATAATTTAAATGTCTGATAATTTGTCAGCATAGGCGAGGGGTACAATCTTAAGTGAGAGGAAGAGGTAATGACCATAACCATCAGCCCGCAAACAGAGGCGATGCTTCAGGAACAATCTGGGCGTTTTGGACAGGACACGGATACACTGGCCGATTCTCTCCTTCAGCGAGCGCTGGAGGACGCCGCGCGGGACTATGAGGAGACCTGCGAAGCGATTGCCGAAGGGCTGGCCGACATGGAAGCGGGCCGCACCGTTTCCTTTGAAGAAGTGCGGGCGCAGTGGGAAGCCCAGAAGGCTGCGCGCCGGTCCCAGACGCGGGACGCGGCATGAGACAGACAAGCGGCACCGGAGGACGCGATGACGAACCAATGCGCGTCTATGGCTTGCGCTTCACAGACCGGGCGTTGGCCCAGATAGACACGGCCCATGCGCATTTCTCCGAAGTCAGCGGTTAAGACGCGGCCGATGCCTGGAAAGAAGGCTTCCTTGACGAGGTTTCCACGCTCGGTACTCTGCCTCTCCGGCATCCTGCCCCAGCGGAGGCCGCGCGCTTTCGCGGGAATGTGCGGCAGCTACTCTATCGGCGCAGTGGGAGTCGCGTCATCTACCGTTTGCTGTTCGCCGTGCTTGAAGATGGCCCCGATGGCCCGGTCGTGACCATTCTGGCACTGCGCCATGGAGCGGCCCGCCCCATCACGCGGGCGGAGGCAAGGGACATGGAAGCGGAGGAATGACCTCCACGAATTTGTCAAAACGAACTGGTATACTAACCCTATGAGCGAACGGATGATCTCCCCACAGGCGGGCGACGAGGACAGCGACGAGTATTCGCTGCGGCCCAAGCGGCTGCGCGAGTTCATCGGGCAGCCGAAGATCAAAGAGAGCCTGAGCATCTTCCTTCTGGCCGCACAGCGGCGCGGGGAGGCCCTGGACCACGTCCTGCTGCACGGGCCGCCTGGCCTGGGCAAGACCAGCCTGTCGCTGATCATCGCCAATGAGATGGGGGCGGCCCTGCGGGCGACGTCGGGGCCGGCCATCGAGCGGCCCGGCGACCTGGTGGCGATTCTCACCAACCTGGAAGCAGGCAGCGTCCTGTTTTTGGACGAGATCCACCGGCTGTCCCGGCCCGCTGAAGAAATACTTTACTCGGCGATGGAAGACTACCAGGTGGACATCGTCATCGGGCAGGGGCCGTCCGCGCGGACGGTCAAGCTGGACGTGCAGCCGTTTACACTGGTCGGCGCGACCACGCGGGCGGGCCTGCTGTCGTCGCCGCTGCG
>JANLUQ010000649.1:0-13972 GCA_031363565.1 Armatimonadota bacterium
GTCGGGGTTATCTATGCCGCCCGCGATGGCCTGCGTATAGGCGGTGATGGCCTGCGGCCACTGTCCGTGGTCCTCGTACCCATTGCCTAGATCTCGCGATGCCTGGGCAGTCACGCTCCGGCTCGAAGTGGCCTGCGCGAGAGCGGGCCGAAGGGCTAAATAGGTTCCGCCCGACCCTAAGGCGGCGCAGGCCAGGCCCACAGCCACATACCCGCCCCATCTCCTTTCGGCTCCCCCGTTATTGGGGGCGAGGGGGGAACTCCTTCGGATCTTGCGCGCCACTAGGACCTCGCCCCCACCGGTATTTTCTCCGCACTCTTCTCTGTCGCCACCTTGCCGCTCCCATTGCCGTTTGTCCGCGAGGCCGGGCGGGGCGGCATCTGGGTCAGTGCCCGGTGTGCGACCTCGTCCGCCGTCAGGCCAGCCCCGGCGCGCAGGGTGGGGATGGGGCCATGCTCGATGAAGTGGTCAGGCAGGCCCACCAGCGAGACGGGGACCAGGACCGCGTGGGCGGCCAGCAGTTCCAAGACGGCGGAGCCGAAGCCGCCGTGCGTGACGCCGTCCTCGACGGTCACCACCGAGCCGCAGCGGCGGGCGGCGGCGAGAATCGTCTCGGCATCTAAAGGCTTGCAAAAGCGGGCATTGAGGACGGTCGCATGCACACCCTGGTCGGCCAGCGTGTCGGCGGCGTCCAGGGCGATCTTGACGCCAGCGCCCAGGGCTACAAGGGCCACATCGCCGCCCTCGCGCAGTATTTCGGCCCGCCCCATTTCGATCTTTCTGGCCGCCCCGGAACTGGGGGTGAGCGGGTCTTGACCGCCGCGCGGGTAGCGGACGGCGATGGGTCCCGCCTCATACGCTAGGGCGAATCGGGTCATGGCGCGCATCTCATCCGTGTCTTTGGGGGACATAACGACCAGGTTCGGGACGCAGCGCAGGTAGGCCAGGTCGAAGACGCCGTGGTGCGTCCCGCCGTCATCGCCGACCAGGCCCGCCCGATCCAGGAAGAAGCGTACCGGCAGGCGCTGTAAGGCCACATCGTGGATGATTGGGTCATAGGCCCGCTGCAAGAAAGTCGAGTAGATCGCCGCCACCGGCTTGAAGCCCTCGGCGGCCAGGCCCGCCGCGAAGACGACCGCGTGCTGCTCGGCGATGCCGACATCGAAAAACCGCTCCGGGTGGAGCTTGGCGAACTTGTTCAGGCCGGTCCCGTCCGGCATGGCCGCCGTGATGCCGATGATCTTGTCATCGGTCTCGGCCAGGTCGTTCAGAGTCTCCACGAAGGCGTCCGTGTAAGTGACGCCGGGCGCCTTCGGCTCGGTCCGGCCGTCGTCCGGGCTGAACTTTCCCAGGCCATGATAGGTCCGTGCGTTTGCCTCGGCGTAGGGAATGCCCTTGCCCTTGACGGTCAGGACATGGACCAAGACGGGGCCTTTAAGGCGCTTGACGTGGTTGAAGACGTTGATGAGGTTGTCCAGATTGTGCCCGTCAATCGGGCCAATGTAGGTGAAGCCCATCTCCTCAAACAGCAGGCCCGTGTGGGCGGGCGTCGCGAAGTGAGTCGCCGTGTGCTTCGCGGCTTTGACGGCCTTCTTCATGATCCGGCTGCCGACCGGCATCCAGGCGATCATCCGCTTGGCCGTGTTCTCGCCCGCCTGATAGAGCGGCTCCATCCGCAGCTTGGCGAGGTAGGAGGCCAGCGCGCCGACGTTCTCCGCGATGGACATCTCGTTGTCGTTCAGCACGATGGTGATATCGGTGCCGTTGTCGGCGGCGTTATTCAGGCCTTCCAAAGCCATCCCGCCCGTCAATGCGCCGTCACCGATGAGGGCCAGGACGGAGTTCTTCGAGCCGCGAAAGTCCCGCGCCTTGGCGAAACCCATCGCCGCCGAGATGGATGTGGAGGCGTGACCCGCACCGAACAGGTCATAGGGCGACTCGTCAATCCGCAGGAAGCCCGACAACCCGCCGTGCTGCCGGATCGTCGGCAGTTGTTCGCGCCGCCCTGTCAGGATCTTGTGGACATAGCCCTGGTGGCCGACGTCCCAGATCAGCTTGTCCTTGGGAATATCGTAGACTTTGTGCAGGGCCAGCGTTAGCTCGACAACGCCCAGGGAGGGCGCGAGGTGGCCGCCTGTCTTGGCGACTGTCTCGGTCAAATAGACGCGGATCTCCTGCGCCAGCGCGCGCATCTCGTCGGGGGACAGGCGTTTGAGGTCGTCGGGGCTGTTGATGCCGTCGAGCAGGCGGCTGTCGGTCGGCGTGGCTTGGCTCTCCATGCGGGGCACTTCTTTCTGAGCTTGTCCCGTCCTAGAAACGGGGAAGGCGTGGAATAGTGTGATAATACCTAGTCGGGATTTGTCTGTGAGCATTATACCCGGATTTGACGCTTTATTTCACAAAGTAGTTTGCGGAAATCAAAATTAATTCTCGTCGGGGCGCGACGAATCGCGCCCTCTTTCCCTGCCGCGCCCCGTTGTGTGCTACACTATATTGTGTTCTATACTATCCCCACCGCTCATGGAGAACCCACCATGCCCAAATTCTTTTCCCTTGCCTTGATCCTCCTCGTCTTGATTCTCGCTCTGCCCGTCTCACCTGTGACTGCGGGCGAGAATCGCCTGTGGCTGGCCTCCCAATCCGACTTCGGCGCGAAGCGCGGCTTTTACCTTGCTTTTGAGAACCAAGCGCCGGACGGAACGCCGCCCAAGATCGCCACCCTACGGCTCATCCTGGGCGTCGCCGACGGAAAGAGCTGGCGCTTTCTGGACGACACGCCCACCTGGCAGTACGGGCATGACTACCACGCCCAGGCCGTCATCGCGCCGGGCCATGCCGAGCTGTGGCTGGATGGGCAGAAGATCAAAGAGGCTGACCAGGCCCTGCTGCCTGACCCCGGCGCCGTGCTGACGGCGGGGCTGATCCCCGGCTGGGCTAACACGCCCGCCGAGTACCTTCTGCTCGAAAAGTCCTGCGCACTGACCACTCCGGGCAGCAAGACGCTGGCAGTTCCCCTCCTGGACATGACGACCCTGCCGCTCGCCTTGACGCTGTTCGAGCCACAGGCGCCTGCCGAGGCCTCGTTCCTGCCGGACCTGGCCAGGACGCTGACGGTTGATGTGATCTTCCGCATCATCCCGCGCCCCGCCGACCTGCATGCACTGGCCCCCTTCGTGGATAGATATGGCCAGCCCATCGCCGCCCATTACCCTGGCAAAGTCACGAGTGACGCCCAATTGGCCGCCACGGCGCGGGAGGAGACGCGCCGGACGGCGGCCTGGGGGCGGCCAGCGGGGCGAGATGCTTACGGCGGCGACCTGACGGCGGGTTGGAAGGAGACGGCGACGGGCTACTACCGGACGGTCCAGAAGAACGGCTACTGGTGGCTGCTGACGCCGCTGGGCCACCCCTGCTTCTACACCGGGCTATGTACCGCGCCTGCACTGGCATGGGACAAGACGCCGACCACGGGCCGCGATTGGGTTTGGGAAGCGCTGCCGCCCCGCACCGGCGCATCGGCGGTGGCCTGGGCCATGAACAGTTGGGGGGAGGCCGGCGACACTGATTACTTCGCCCCCCACGCAGTCAATATGCTCCGCAAGTACGGGCCGGGCTGGCAAACGTCCGAAAAGGCCCGCACCGTGCGCCGCCTGCAAGCCTGGGTGTTCAGCGGCCTGGGCAAGTGGTGCGACCGGACACCGGGCACCCCGGATCTCCCCGTCCTGTCGCTAGATGGCGTCCCAAAACTCACCCGCCATGCGGACGTTTTCGACCCGGCGGTCCGAGCCGCAATCCGGGCGAGATTGGAAAAAGACATCGCGCCGCGCCGGACCGACCCGGCCGTCGTCGGCTGGTCCATCGGCAACGAGTACGACGAGATCATCACGCTCCAGGAGATCAAGGACATCCTAGCGATGCCGGAGAGCGTCCCCGCCCGGCGCGCGCTGCTGGACGAATCCCGCGCGCACCTGATTCAAACCAACACTCAGGCCGACCCGGCGAAGCTCACCGACGCCGACCTCGAACACCTGCGCCGCTTCTATGCGGACCGCTACTACGATTTCCTATACCGCACGGTCAAGACGATTGACCCGAACCACCTCTACCTCGGCTTCTGGATCTCCATCGGCTGGTGGGTCAACGACGAAGACTGGCGGCTGATCGCCCGCCACTGCGATGTCGTTGGCTATGACAACTATAGCCGACCCTTCGCCGCCCCGGACTTCGCCAAGCTGCTGCGCGAATCGGGCAAGCCCGCCCTGTGCGGCGAGTTCTCCTTCCCGCCCACCTACAGCGGCGCGCGCGGCTTCGGCGTCTACGACGCCGCCCGCGCCGTGGATGATGCCGACGCGGGCCGCGATTACGGGCGCTGGGTGGGCGAGGCTGCCCGGAACCCTGCCTGCGTCGGCGTCTGCTGGTTCCAGTACCGCGACGAGCCGGTCACGGGGCGCGGGCCGGGCCACGGCCCCGACCTGGTCTACGGCGAACACTACGCCTTCGGCTTGGTGGACGTGACGGACACGCCGAAATGGGAGTTGGTGACGCGCGTCCGCACGGAGAACCTGGCGGCAATGGGTCAGCGGCGGGCAGCGATGCGGGAGAAATAGGAGGGTGCTCGGAACAATCCTGCCGCAGTGCCGGTCAAGCAGCTTGTAACGAAAAAGGAGCAAGACCCAAGATGAACACCCAAAAGGACAGAAACCAGAGCCGATCCAGCACCCTGGGCGTTGTCGCCCTCGCCGCTGCCCTCGTTGGCATAAGCGCGCCGATGCTTCATGCCCAGAGCAGCAGCCGTGCCCAGGTTGACCTTTATCCCGGCACCGTGATCCCGGTCAAGCTCAATACCGCGCTTTCCTCGAATCAGTCCCAGAAGGGCGATGCCTTCACCGCCACTGTGGACGATAGCAAGGAAGCCTACAACAGCATCATGCAGGGGGCGAGTGTAACAGGCATCGTGCGCCATGCGACGCCTCGGTCGGGGGACACGCCCGGCACCCTGGACTTAGCATTCACCCGGCTGCGCCTCTCCGATGGCCGCACCATCTCTATTACCGGCTCGCCGGCCAGCCTGGACAGCAAAAACCTCACTACCGGTGCCGGCGGAGTTTTGATCGCGAAGAACACCAGCAAAGACAACCGGCTGACCTATGCCGGGTACGGCGCGGGGGCAGGACTGCTGGTTGGGCTGCTGACCGGCGACAAGAAATTCAAGATCGAGGATATCCTTATCGGTGGGCTGGCAGGTTACGGCGCAGGAACGGTCTTGAAAAGCCCCAAGCAGGTCCATGACGTGGATCTCCAGCCGGGCACCGAGCTTGGCGTCCGCCTAGACAGCCGCACCCGCTACTACCACAAGGTTTCCCGAGCGACGGTCAAGAAGGCGGTCAAGGGGACCCACCGCGTCCGCCATGCCCACACTTACTACACCTACTCGAACTAGCGGCCAGTACTCGAACTAGCGGCTTGCCGTGGCGCGGGTGGGCGGTGCGTTCAGCAGGCCGTACACCTGCAACTGGTTCGAGAAAGTGGGAACGTAGACGCGGCCATTGATGACTGTCGGTGGGCAGAACTTGGCGAACATGCCCATATCATCACGGCCCGCGTTCTGCTTGGAGTCCCACAGCAGATGGTTCAGATTTGAGGCATCGTAGGCGCGGACGATGCCTGGAACCGTCTCCCAGTTCGCGTTGGCATCATACGGGGTGCAGGCCCAGACGATGCCGGTGCCGGCCTTGCCGCCGTTGGCAGAGACCGAGAGGAAGCCCCCTGGCATCCCATCTGGGACGACGACCTCGGACTGCGAGGCGGGCGTCTCGGTCAGCTTGCCGACGGCAAGCTTCATCGCCTTAAGGTGGTCGAACTCAGGCCAGACGTAGACCATGGGGCCGGTCGGTCCGTTCCAGTAGACGGGGGCGCCGTGGATGTTGCCCGGCGTCATCTGGAATGTCTGTGCGATTTGGCTGTCCGCGCCCGCATGGATATGCCCCAGGGCGTCCCGGTGCGTGACATACAGCCAGCCGTTCTTGCCGCCTCCCAGGATAAGCGTCGTGCCGGGAACCAGAAGAGGGCCGGAAGCGCCCAGGTCGGTATCGTGGACGTTCAGCATAGCCTGGTTGTAGGGCGTGAAGTAGTCCACGACGGCTAGGGTCCCCAGCGTGGGCCGCAGCTTCAGCATGCTGTTACCGTAATCGGTCCCGCCCGTGTCGGCGTCGAATGTCCCATTGCCGCTCATCGCGTAAATATTGCCGGCGGCGTCAGACGCCATCCCCATCCCCGCCTGCCAGATTGAGCCTTCCGTGCCGTTGGGCGTGACATTAAAGACGCAGACCCGGCCCAGCGTCTTGGCACTGTAGCCCAGAATCCAGCCGTGGAAAGGCGGGCTGTCGGCGTGGGAGCCGAAGCCCAGGTACACGACGCCGTTCGTGAGCAGCAGGCTGGCCCGCTGCAAGTGCTTCACAGGGTCGAAGGCGATACGCCCGTTCACGCTGCCCTCGCCGGTGCCCGCCACGCTGGCCTTGATGATAACGGGGCTGCCGACGCGCTCCTTGCCCGTAGTGATGTCCAGGGCATGGAGGCGATGAACATACGTCCCGCCCTCCTTTGTCTTGGCCTCGACATAAATGGCCTGGTCGGTCAGGTCAATGACGGGGGTGCTGGTGATGCCGATCTCCACCCGCATATCGGTCCACCGGGTCGTGTAGACCTCGGCGGCGGGAACGGATGGCCCCAAGTTGGTCTTCCAGAGCGGGGCGGCCGCCTTGGGGTCGTCAGCATCGAAGGCGTAAACACTGTTGTGGGAAGTTGCCAGAAAGACGACGTTGTGCGTCCCCTTGCCGGGGATATGGATGTCCGGCGCATAAAGGGGCTGCGCGTAAAGGTAGCCATCCACGTCTCGCGTCCACAGCTTGCCGAAGGTCTTGACGTTGACGTTCGCCGCGTTCAGGATCGTCTCGTGCAAATTGGCGCCCGTTCGCTGGTTGTCATTGTGCTGCGTCAGCATGGAAAGCGGGGCGGCGTGCGGCGTGGCATATGGGATCGGGGGCGGCGCGGACCCTTCCGCGCCCGCCGGGGCGGGCAGGGACAGGCCCAGGGCTGCTATCGCCATATTATGCCACAAAGACAGACTTCGTCTCACGGTCAGCTCCTACTAATGAGTGTCAGATATGCCTGACGACGGTTTCGATGGCGGGGAACCCATCCCGCGACCAGTCGCGACCCTCCCGAAACGGGTGGGTGAAGAGGTTAAAGAACGCGGCTTAGGGCGTCCGGCTCTCGATATGCTGTCGAATGCAGGAGGAGGATATAGCCGACCCTTTCGAGTATGTCTTGGTTCCGGAAGCGTAGGACAGAGATGCCTCGCCCTGCGAAAACACGGTCCCGTTCCGCATCATAATCAGGGTCATGGATCGGCCCATCTGCTTCAATGACGAGGGCCGCAGAGTGACAATAGAAATCCGCGATGAACCCATCAATGATCTGCTGGCGGCGGAAGCTCACGCCAAGGCTGTCACGCCGTAGGTGATTCCAGAGCACTGCTTCGGCACCAGTCATTTCCCGACGCATCCGCCGCGACAAAAAACGACTTTCACCTCCTGCACCCGCTGCCCGACAACGATATTCTGCGGCTTCTCCACGCCCTCTTCCTCCATGACCTTCCCCTCCAAAACTCCTTACCCACCCGTTTCGGGAGGGTCGCCGCTTGCGGCGGAGTGGGTTCAGACCTCCGCCAGTATCTCCTTGCGCCGCGCGTCGAACTCCTCCTGCGTGACAAGACCCTCGTCGAGCAGCTCCTTCAGGGCCGCCAGGCGCTCCTTGAGCGTTCGGGTAGGAGGCGGCGCGGTGGTGGCCGTCGCCGACTGGCCACTCCCATTGCCGCCGTTATTGCCGATGAGCGCGGGGGGCTGCGCCACCGTCTGCAATGAGGGTGCAGTCGCAAGCGTCACCGCCGACGATGCGGCCGCTGTGCCTGCGTAATTGATCTCTTCCAGATAGTCGGTCAGCACCTTGTAGTAGGCGTTATAGAAGCCTGACGTCCAAGCTGCCTTCTGCCGGTTCGCATGGGCCACGAGCCGGTCACCTAGTCCCCGCGCGCCCTCCGTGCGGAGGCGGTCGTCAATCGCCGCCGCGATCTGCGCCTGCATCCGGCCGTCATCGCAGAGCCGCTGCACGATGTCGCGGGCCTCCAGCGGGGGCCGGTCTGCGCTGCCCGTTTCGGCCTTAAAGCCCGCGATGGGCGTCTCGACCGAGTTAAAGCCGCCCAGGGCGTCCGACTTCGGCATCCCGAACTTGTCCACATAGTTCGCGACGAAGCGCGTCTCGGTCCGCGTCCCGACGCTTGTGTACCGCGACTCCTGCTCCTCGGAAATGACGGCGGCGGCCCAGCCAACGACGAAGGTCCGCCACGCTTCCCGCTGGTCCTCGAAGGAGGGCGGTGCGATCCGCACCCAGTCCTTGACGTCTGTACGCGTGTGGATCGGGTTCGCCGCCGCGCCCTGCGCCTTCACCTGGTCATAGGCATAACGGTAGGAGTCCATGCCCTGCAAGAGACGCAGCGGAAACGCCGCCCGCTCCTGCAAGAACAGCACCTGCTCCGGCTCATTGGAGTTCGTGATCTGCTGGTCTTTAACGTTCTGGACCGATTCGGTCAGCATGGACTGGAAGCGCTGCTCGCTTTCCGAGCGCGGGGCCGCGCCGTGCAGGATGCCGACGATGGTCTGCTCCTTGTTCATGTTGTGCGTGTAGTTCGGCGCGTTCTCCTGGAGGTGCAGGAACGGCTGCGAGAGCGACACGACGCGCCGCAAAGTCTGGGTCGTTCGGTCGGTGTCCAGGCCGTACTTGGCATAGAATTTGTCCAGCACGCTCTCTTCGGCGACGGGCTTGAAGACGGCCTGGGCGTGCTCCAAAATGACCTGACTGAGACGCAGCAGCTCGTTGTCTTTCAACCCCCACACATCGTTGCGCGTTCCCAGAGTCTCCAGGATGTCCGCCGTCAGGTTATTGACGGTCGGGTTATTCGGATCCTGCGCATTCCCCACATAGAAGCTGTATCGGTCGTCAATGTCGCCGCCCACATACCGATCTATGCCGGTATTCGGGTCCGTCTCGCGCCGACCGGGGTTGAACAGCACTTCGCCGTTGACATCCACCGGCTCCTGCACCGCATGGCGCTCGGCCTTCTCGAACCGGGCGCGCAGCGACTCCATGCGCTCGACGTAGCGATCCATCTCGGCCCGCAGCCCACTGACCGTCTCGATCAGGCGGCTGTAGAAGGCGATGGCCGCCCCCGCCGCCTTGCGGTCCAAAGCCTCGGCGTCCAGCCGCCGCTGGGCGGCGATGTAGGCGTCCTTCGACTCGTCAATCTCGCGCCGCTTGGCCGTCGCGATCAGGCCGAGCATGAAGTCGCCCGCGTGGCTGTTGATGCGCTGGAGCGAGTCGTCGCGCTGCTTGGTCAGCGGGAAGGAGCCGCCCAGAAGCTCGTCCCCCTGCTTCTCCATCTGCACGATGTAAGACCGGAAGCGCTCCGTCATCGTGTCCAGAGCCGCCGCCGCGACCGTGTGCCGGTGGTTGGGGTCGTTGACGCGGGCGGAAACCCAGTCGCGCAGAGCTTTGTCCTTGGCCCGGATCGTCGCGCCCAGGTTCTGCTGGATCTGGAAGACCGACTCGCCTAGATTGGTCCGCCGCTTCGCCATCAGGTCCGGGTTCGGGTCCGTATCGGCCATCCGCGCCTCGGCCTCTTTCTGACGTGCCAGCAGATACTCCACAACGCGCCCATGTCCCGGGTAGGCGGTCATGTATTGCCGGTCCACCGCCTGCCAGTAGGCCATCGCCCCGTCCCGCAGCGTCTCGCCCGTCTCCGAATTGCCCAGCAATACCTGCCGCTGAACCGCCTCCGGCGTCAGCCCCAGCCGGCCCAGCTCCTGGTCGGTGAAGGCCCCGATGTTAACTGTCCGCTCCAGCGGCGTCGTCCAGCGCCGGACGATGTCGCCTGCCAGACGGTTTGAACAGGCCGCCATGACCTTGTCCTTTGGGAATTGAATTGCCGATAGCCCAAAGCCCATATAGTTCTGCGGGCAGCCCAGCCCGTCTGTCGTGATGAGGAATTGGTCGAAATTGTTCCGGTTGGACTTCTTCTGCCTTTGGAACTCCGAGGTCAGGTCCAGGAAGATCGAGTGCCCGATCATCTCCACCAGATCCTTGACCGAGTCGAGCTGCGCGGCGGGGGACGATGTATCCGCCAAATAAGTGTAGCGGAACGGCGGGTCAGCGCTCTCCATGATCGGGATGTCGGCCTGATACTGGGCCGTGAACGTCGTCGTCGCGTCCGTATAGTGGTTCAGTTCCAGCAGGGCGGCATACGCATTCGGCCGGTTGTCCACGGCCACCGCCTCGGAGTTCGGCGGGATGGAGAACATGCCCACCGTTTCGAGCATCCGTTGGGTCTTGAACTTGTTCCGCACGGTGTAGGCCAGGTCCAGGAACATGCCCGAGCCGGTCCCGCCAAGCAGCGATCCGACGATATAGACTGTGATGCCCTCGCCTACCTGCAAGCCGTTCCGAATGGCCGTCTCTTTGCTCGAGTCCTTGGTGATCTGGAGCATCTGCTCTTCGAGCCGCCGTGCGATCTGGTTGTAGTTCCAGAAGTAGGCCAGCCGCCCGCGCGCCCGGACCGCGCCCGCGCCCTGGTCAATGTCGCCGGTCAGGACGCGCGGGTCCAGCCACGTCCGCAGGTGCGGGTGCTCGCGCAGGTTCTTCCGCAGCGAATCCACGCCATGCACGGAGGTATGTATCTTGTCCGCGTTGTCCAGGTTGACGGCGTCGTCATAGTCGGGATTCTTGGCGAAGATGACCTGGTCGGTGTCCAGCAGCAAAAATGAGACGATGGGCAGCTTGTCGAGCGACCCGTATTTCTCGGTCAGCCGTTTGCGGACATCCAGCAATATCTGATGCCCCGTCCCGCCGACCCCGACGATGAGCGACCGGGAGACCCCCCGCAGCCGCCCATCCTCCGCCTGCGGCCCGGTCGTGGACGCGGGCGCGGCGGGTGTGCTGATCGCGTTGACAATCGAATCTGTGATTGGTTGTGTGTTATCTGCCATGTTTGTTTTAATTCAGTGATGTTATGCAGGCGTTTCCCGGTTGACAGTTCGTTTTGACAATTTTTGTTGTTCTCACGATCTGCATGATTTTCATGGCCTTTGCTTCACCCGCCGCCTTCCGATTTCCGGCTCGCTTCTTTCCAACTCAGAAGAAGCGCAAGAAATGGTTTGAGAGGAGTTTGTTTTCACACTTTTGGCCCCGCGTTTTCCTAGTGGCTCCCGCCCTATTCTTCCTTACGCGCCGTCCCTTCCTATGAATATATCCGTCTACTATTATACCCGGAAGCGACCAGATAAACAAGCCGGATATTCATGCCAATGGGAGGGCTGTCAGCGCCCACTTAATCCTTGAGAGTGAAGCTTTTCGGGGATGACATCCGCCTTGCCGCCTTGCCCTTCTCCCAGGGCAGAGGCCAACTCCTGCTTGGCCTCGGTCAGCGATCTGGCCTCGATGGCGACTTGCTGAATGTTTTCCGCGAGTGCCGCCAGATCATGATCATCGCCGCCGCTTCCCAGGGCCATCGTATCGAGCATCGTTTTCAATGCCTGGATGTGCTCCCCCATCTCGTGACGCAGGATCTGGTTGCGGCGAGCCAGAGCCGAGTTCCGTGAGATGGCCTCCGCCCGCTGGTTGCGCGCCGCCGACTGCCTTTGAAAACTCGCGGCGACGACCGGATCGCTCTCACGGGTTGCTTTCGCGGCGAGCTGTGCTGCCTCCTCCTGGAAGGTCTGGGCGTCAAGCAGCAGTTCTTCCGCAGGCTGGCCCGGCAGTCGCGCGATCCCACAGCCGATGTCGCGAATGGCGCTGCGGATGCTCTGGTCCACGGTCGTCTCCTGGAATGGCTTCATCGAGATCAACTTAGAGGTAAGACTAAGATACTCCTTTTCAAGAGGATCAGTTTCCGCTTTGCTGACTAGGGCGATTTCCTGCGCCGTCATCTTCCTAGTGCGTTGCTTGCTGCGGTTATTGCGGTCTACGAAAAAGCCGCAGGCATAGCCCAACGCAGCCCCCCCGCCCCCGGCAAAAAAGAAATCGAACGGCATATTGGGAATGATATGCAGCCATAGATTCAAAACGATGCCTGGCGTCATTCCACACGTGGCACCCAGGTAGCCATACTGGCTTCCTCCTGAAAGCACACCATCCAGCAGACCGCGCGCCTGCCGAAGTCGCGCACGGTAAGTCGGCTCCAAATCCTCGGGATAGATGTCCATCGAAAGGGTACTCCTCGTATGTCCCTGCCTCTACTCCCGGCTTCAATTTCACAGCATTATCACGTCACCTTTGAACTTCTGCTCTGTTTCTCCCGAAGCGTGAGCATAAAGCCCAACATGAACAGCCCGACAATCCCGAGTTGAGCCAGCAGAACGACCGCATCCACCGGCGTGGAGACGTTCCCGTTCAGGCCGGCCGCCAGCCCCATCAGGCCCGGCGCGTCCTTGCTGACCAAATCGGGCGGCGATAGGAGGGGCCGATACAGGATCGGGTGGCTCGTCCCCGCTGTTAGATACGGCGAAAAGAGCAGCACCAGCGCCGCCGCGAGGATGCTGACCCAAAGAACCGCCAACTGTCTCCCGTTCATACCTATTCTTCCCATTCAGTCCTTCGCGCTCTAATGGCGCACTCTCTCCGGCTCCTTTTGGAGAGGGTCACTGCCCGTCCCGGCTGTGAGGCCCGACCCTGATTGGATCGAGACTTCCAATTCCATGTGTGCCGAGGCGATGGCGTTCGCCTCCGCCGCGACGTGCTGGATGCTGGCCGCGAGGTCCGCCAGCTCGTCAATGCTCTGGCGGCTGCCGACACTGAACGCGGAGACGCTGGTGTGCAGGGCCTGGATCTGCTCCGACACCTCCTCGCGCAGCGTCTGGTTCCGGCGCACCAGGAGCGCGATATTCGACACCGTCTGCGCCCGACGTGAGAGGGACTGAGCGCGGCGATCCAGGCTGGCCGCGACGACGCCGTCCGCCTCCCGCCGCGCCTCGTCGCTCAGATCACTCGCCACGCGGCGCAGATGCGCCGGGTCATCCCGGACCACCCGCGCGGGCTGCTCCGGCAGACCCTCGATGGCCTCGCCGAGTGCATACAGCGCACGCCGCAGGTTCATCGCGGCGTCCGGTTCCGCCATGTCCGGCAGCGACAGGATCATCTGGACGACCCCCAAGAAGTCGCGCGCCAGTGGGTCACGGACATAGTCCGTCAGCGCACCAACCTCGGCCTCCGTCAGCGGGCCGTGCAGGTCCCGGAACAAGCGGCGCGGCTTGGCGAGGCCGTAATAAAGTCCAAAGCCCGCCCCCAGCCCTGCCCAGGTGGGATAGATCGCTTCCCTCAGCCACGGGGCGCCCAGGGCGACAGCGCAGGATGCCTCCGCAATCATCGTCGCGAAACCGGCCCATAGCAGCGCGCCTGCGAAGCCCAGTGGGCGACCGCGCCAGAAAGAAGCGCGGCACATGTCAAAAGCCGACTTGGCGTGTTGCGCCGTCTCGTCCGGCACATCCGACCCGCGCATCCAGGCCCGGCGCAGCCGGGTCAGCGGCGTCCGCGCCGACACCTCTGCAGGGGTCGGCAGGGAGGCGAGTGACCTCGGCCCATTCAATGTCCGCAGGTAAAGCATCACGCGATACCCGACACGTCCTAAGTCCTGCGGATAAATTTCCATTTTGGTAAGGTCATCGCCCGTGCCGCCGACTCCACTTCCCGTTCAAGCCTGATCTAGGAGGTTATCCTCACAGGGTTTCCCCATTCAGGCCCACCCGCTGCTGCCGCACTTCTTCCTCCGCCACTCGAACGCTCGCATGGGTCTGACTCAGCAGAGTATCCACCTCGACGCGGGCCGCCGTGACGGCGTTGGCTTCCGAAGCGACGCGGCGGATGCGGG
>JANLUQ010000262.1:0-6918 GCA_031363565.1 Armatimonadota bacterium
AATGGCCCATACCCAGGCGGCACCCCAAACGGGGTGCCGCCTTTTTTCAGGTCAAGACAGTGACGGAGCGCCGCGCACGACCCCAAGTACCCGCCCGCGCACGCGGAACCGCGCGAGGTCGGCGACGGGGAGGGGCGCGAAGGCCGGGTTGGAGGACAGAAGGCGCAGGCCCCCCGAGGCCGTCCGCTCCACGCGCTTGATGGTGACCGTGTCGTCGTCGAGGTTCAGGCAGACGAGGACGGCGTCCGGCTCGTGGTGTTCCTGCGGGCGGACGACGATCAGGTCGCCGCCCTCGATGCCGTCGCCGGTCATGCTTTCGCCGTCCACGCGCAGCAGGAATAAGTCGGGGTCCAGGGGCAGGTGGGCGGCGGCCACATCGAGATACTCCTCCACGCGGTCGTCGGCCAGGACGGGCAGCCCGGCCGCCGTGCGCCCGCGCAGGGGTAGGCGGCGGGTCTCGAAGGTGGCCGCGCCCTCACGCGCTCCGAGGGGGAAGACGGGAAGGGGTGCGCGGACCGGCTCGGGGCAGGCGAAACCAGGCGCGAAATCGAGCGAACCGGAATAGACGCGCCGCCCGCCGGTCTTGACGCGACCTTCCAGGGCGGGGTGCCAGGCGCTGTCGCCGTCCGCGCCCGCGCGGGCCTCCATCATGTAAAAGAGCTGGACATCCAGGGCGTCGGCCATGTGGATGATCTGTGCCTCAGGCAGTTGGGGGGCGATGGGCGAGCCGTACTCCTCCTTGCCGTGATGAGACAGGATGACGTGCAGCAGGGCATCAGTCATGTCGAGCGGGAAGCCGGGCAGAGCAGCGATCTTCTTGATGACCGCCTGCGTCCCGAGATTGATATGGCCATGGAACTGACCCCGGCGGGTGTAGCCGTACTCGGGGCCGTCCCAGTTCAGCTCATGGATCTTGCCCAGGTCGTGCAGCAGCGCGCCGCCGACCACCAGGTCGCGCGAGACGGCGGGATACCCCCAGCGGCCTTGCACATCGGCGATGGCGGCGGCGAGGTCGGTCACTTCGAGGGTATGCTGCATCAGGCCGTGCGCGCAGGCGTGGTGCAGGCCCATCGCGGCGGGGGCCTCGTCGAAGTGGCGGCGGAACTTGGGGGAATCGAAGAACGCGCGGAGCAGGGTATCTAGATGCGGGTTCTGGATCGAATCCAGGTGTGCATCGAGCCGCTGGCATAACTCGGCACGGGGCAGTGCGGCGGCCAGGGTGAAGTCGGCCCGGTCTTCCGGCTCGCCCAGGTCCTCCGGGGCCGAAGAGATCTTGATCTGCTTGCCGCCTTTGTACCGGGTCACGACGCCCCGGATATGGACATAGCGCGACGCCAGCGCGGCCTCGATCTGGTCCTCAGAGAGCGTCCAGGCGACGGCGGCCATCGAGCCGGTGCGGTCCTGGAGCTGGCCCCGCAGGAAGGCATCGCCATTCTGCTTCTTGCAGCGCTCGGCGCGGCAGAGGGCAAACGCGCTGTCCACGGCGTCGTCGGGCGTCAGGTCTTTGATGTACTGGGCTTTCATGGGGGTTCCTCCGGCGTTGCGTCCACTCGCCCGCCTATGTTATACTGTGCTAATCTCCCACTCACGCCTGGCCGCGAGAAGCGGAAAACGATTTCCGCTTTCAGTAAATCACCATGAGTAGAAACACAGAGGATGCCGACGGACGGGCCGAGTTCCTGCGCCCGCTGCAAGTACGAACCCGCCCCGAAGGCGTCCTCCGGGAGCTGTCGGAGATGACGCGGTTGACGCGTGAGGCCGCCCTGAAGCGGGCAGCGGGGAACGAGTTGGCCTGGGAGACGCTAGTGGCGATGGCCCGCGCCTACCAGCGGGCGGAGGATGCGGACGCCGCCCGGTACGTCATGGACGCACTCGTCCGGCGGGTCAGCCACAGCATCGCCAAGCGAATCGCGGCGTGGTCCGGCCTGACGCCCGAAGAGCAGACCGACGCCAAGCAGGAGGCGATCATCGCGGTCGTGCGAGGCGCGTTAGCCGTCGGACCGGGCCAGGAGCTGTGGGAGTGCAACTTTACGCACTGCTTCAACCGGTGCCTCATCAACACATGGCGGGCAGCGACACGGCGGCGGGAGCACACGGTCTCGCTCGCGCACGAGGGCGTGAACGGCGAGGAATACGACGGTCTGGAGCAGATCGCCGACCCGACAAACGTCATCGCACTGATAGAAGGTGACGCATTCTGCCGGCGGCTGGTGCAGAGCCACCCGCGCATCGCCGAGATGGTCCACCTGCGGCTATACGGCTTCTCCGACCGGGAGATCGCCGACCGGCTCCATGTCACCGACCGCACCCTCCGCAACTGGGCGAAGACCGCCCAGGCATTTTGGAATGAAGACGCACTATGAGCGAAAAGGCAGTTCCCAATGACCCCAGCCCGGCGGAAGAGGAAGCGAACGCTGTCCTCTTCGCCTACGCGCAGGCGTCTCAGGCCGCCCCTGACGACCGGACACTGCTGCGCGAATGGGCCGCGCGCTACCCAGCCCACGCCGACGCGCTGGTCGAGGTCAGCTACGCCGGTTTCGCGGTGGGCCTCTCGCTGGCCGACCCGCTGGAAGACGGCCCCGAGGACGCCGAAACAGTCGCCCTGGGGCGGGCGGTCGTGGACAGCTATTTCGCCCCGAAGGAGCCGCTGGTCAGTTTGGTGATAGAGGCCAAAGCGCGCGGCCTGACACCCCGCGAGTTCGCCCAAAACCTTCACTTGGACACGCCCGCCCTCGCCCGCCTGAATCAGAGGCTGCTGGATGCCGCCGCGCTGCCGCGCTCGCTGGTCCGGCAGGCGGCGCAGGCATTAGGCCGCTCGGCGGACGAAGTGGCGGCGTACCTGCGCCTGCCCCCACGGCTGGCATCGGGCGCACAGTACAAGTCAAAACAAGCGCCGGTCGTGCGCGAATCAGGACCACAGCAGAGATTTGAGGATGTCCTCGGCACTCTGCCACAGGCCGACCGGGATTACTGGCGGGCGGAGATCGAGGGCGAAGGAGTTTTAGGAGATGAGTAGCGAGATCCGAAGCAAGGCGCGGGTGCGGCGGTTATCGCTCGGGCTGCCGCTGGAAGATGCCCTGCCGGCGCAGTCGGTCGTGGAGGCGTGCCTGGCGGCGACGGGCCTGGAGCGGCATTTCCTCATGCCGGAGGACACCCTGCTGGCGGGGGCATCGGCAGTGCTGAACCACGAGATGTCGGCCATTTATCAGGACGGGGCGCGGCCCTTCGCGATGCAGGCGTTCGATGCGGTACATGAGTTCGCACACTTCTGGCTGCACACCGAGTCCTGCCCCTGCACGGCGCAAGATCTGGACCTGTCCCACACCGCCGAAGCCACGACGGGCGCGATGAGCAAGGTGGAGGGCTACGCGCCCAAGCAGAGGCGTGAGAACGAGGCGAACGTCTACGCCGCCGAGATGCTCCTGCCCGGCCCATTGGCCCGCCGCCTCTTCCGCGACGAAGGGCAATCGGCGGGGACAATCGCAGACGCCCTGGGTCTGCCGACCGGCATGGTCCAGAGGCAGCTTGCCGATTCCCTCCTGCTGCCGCAGTCCGAGGGGGCGGCAGATGCCGCGCCGACGCCCGCGTCCGCCGAAGTGACACTGGACGAGTCGCAGGTCGCGGCGGCCCAAATCCCCTGCGGGCCGCTGCTGCTCGGGGCCGGGCCGGGGACGGGCAAGACAAAGACATTGGTGGGCCGCTGCCGGTTCTTGACGCAGCAGGGCGTACCGGCCACGCAGATACTGGCCCTGACCTTCTCCCGCAAGGCGGCGGGGGAGATGAAGGAGCGCCTGATCGCGGCGGGCGTCGGGTCTGAGAAGGCCGGACCGTGGGTGGGGACGTTCCACTCGTTCGGACTGGAGGTGCTGCGCCGCTACGGCGAGAAGATCGGGCTGGCTGGCGACATCAAGCTGCTGGACACATTGGACGGCGTGACGCTGCTGGAAAACCACCTGGCCGAGTTGAAGCTGGACGCGCTGGACAACCTCTACAATCCGGCCATCCATCTGAGCGGGATATTGGCCCAGATCGGGCGGGCCAAGGACGAACTTTGCCCGCCGGAGCGTTACGCCGAACTCTGCGCCGCGATGCGCGCCCCCGCCGACGCCGCGCTGGCGGCCCTGGAAGCGCAGGTGCAGGCGGCGGGCAGTGACAGGGGCCTCAAAGGCAAGCTGGAAGGTGCCGCCAAACGCCAAGCGCAGGCGGCGAAGGCGGCCGAGGTCGCGCACTGCTACGGGGTTTATGAGCGCCTGCTGGCCGCTGGCGGCTTTCTGGACTTCGGCGGCCTGATCTCGCGGACGGTGGAGCTTCTGGAAGGCCACCCCGACGTGTTGGCCGCCCTGCAAGCCGAGTACCCGCACGTCCTGGCCGACGAATATCAGGACGTCAACCGCGCCTGCGCCCGCCTGGTCCGGCTGCTGGCCGGCGAACGCGCGGCGGGCCTGTGGGCGGTCGGCGACCATCGGCAGAGCATCTACCAGTTCCAGGGCGCCTCCCCGGCCAATGTCGCCGCCTTCGAACGGGACTATCCGACGGGAAAGCGGCTCGAACTCGGCGTCAACTACCGTTCGCGGACACCTATCGTGGACCTGTTCGGCGCAGCGAGCGCGGTGATGGAGCCCCCCCCCGCCCCCATTATTGGGGGTGGGGGGGGCCTCTGGCACGCGCACCGAGGCCTGCACGAAAACGCCCCCTACCCGGCCATCACATACGCCATCTCGCCTGATGATGTCGGGCAGGCGGAGGGCATCGCGCAGGCCATCCGGGACCTGAAGGCTGGCGGCTGGGAACATCGGCAGCAGGCCATCCTGTGCCGTTCCCACGCCCAGGCGGAAGCATTGGCCGCCCTGCTGTCCGCGCGGGACATCCCCGTCCTGTATCTGGGGGCGCTGCTGGAACGCCCGGAAATCAAAGACCTGCTCTGCCTGCTGGCCCTGTTCGCCGACCCGGACGGCTCCGCACTGGTGCGCGTCGGCGCGTTCCCCGAGTACGCCGTCCCGCAGGCGGACACGCTGGCAGTGCTGACGCGGATGCATCGGGCCGAGACGCCGCTGCTGGAAGCGTTAAGCGAGCCGGGCCTGCATCCTGGACTATCGAAACTGGCAGCGCATCTTGCCGAGTTGGAGACGATGGAGAACGACCCCGCCGCCCTGCTGCGTCACTATCTGTTCGGGCTGTCCGACTATCTGCGGCATCTGACGGCGAGCGCGCCGCGCGAACTGGCGCGGCTAGCCCGGACCCTGGCGATCCATCAACTGCTGGGGATAGCCGCAGACGCGGGCAAGCGCCTGGTCGCCCCCCGGACGCCGCACGGCCCGCCGAACAGCGTCCGCGCGTTTATGGCGCATCTGCGCCGCCTTCAGGCGTCGGGTCAGGCCCCGCGCGGGAGTCTGCCGCCCGAGGCCGAGGCGCTGGACGCCGTGCGCCTGCTGACGGCCCACGCCGCCAAGGGGCTGGAGTACCCGGTCGTCTTCCTACCGAACCTGGGCGCGGGCCAGTTCCCGACGCGGGGCCGGAGCGATGGTATCCCCACCCCGCCGGGCCTGGCGGACGCGGAAGGGGAGGAGTTGGACGAGGAGCACTGCCTGTTCTTCGTCGCCCTCTCGCGTGCCCGCGACCATTTAGTCCTCTCGCGGGCCGAGACGAACGCGGCGGACAAGGTCATCGCGCCCTCCCCACTGCTGGACCTGATACGGCCCCATATGGAGGCGCGCGGCATCGGGGAAACGTCCTGGCCGGCAGGCCGCGCCCCCGTGCCCGAGGCGGATGACCTGCTGACGCCGACGCCCGAGGCGCTGCCGGAATACTCGTCGTCGGCTTTAGAGACTTATCTGCGCTGCCCACGCCAGTACCACTACGCGCAAAGCCTGAAGCTGCCGGGCGCGTTCGGCGGGGACGGCTACCCGCAGTTCCACGCCTGTGTCCGCCGGACTCTGCACTGGCTGGAAGACGCACGGGAGTCGGGGCAGATGCCCACGGCGGCGGAGGCGGAGGCGCAGCTAGATTCAGTCTGGGCGGAGCACGGCCCGGTCGGTCATCTGCATGAGGCGAAGTACAAAGACAGCGCTCTGGGGATGCTGCGGGCGGGCGGTGCTCTGGGGGCCGAGACGGAGCAGCGGGCGGGGATCAAGTCGCTGCGGGCGACGCTGTCGAACTGCCATGTCCATGTGCGGCCCGATGCGATCCGCCGGGACACGGAAGACGGGACCCTGATCGTCGCCCGCCACCTCACCGGCAGGCCCGGCGACAATGACCACACAGACAAGAAGCTGGCCCTATACCGCCGCGCGGCTTGTCAGACGCACCCGAACACGCCGGTCCGCGTGGAGCTGCGCTACCTGTCCGACAGCACGATCAGGGCCGTCGCGCCGCCGGAGAAGAAGCAGGAGATCAAGTGGGAGGCGGACCGGCTGGCGAAGTACGAGAAGGCTGCGCACGGCATCCAACTAGGCATGTTCCCGGCGCGTCCGGAATCGGCGGATGAGTGCCGGACATGCGCGTACAGCCTAATCTGCCCGCTGTAGGGGCGAACCTTGTGTTCGCCCTTACGGGCTGTAGGAGCCGGGCCTAATCGTGCTTCGGCCCAATATCGCCGGCCACATCCGCGCCCAGGTCGCTATCGTTGTTGCCGCCGCCGGTAAAGTCGCCGCTGTCCGACGCCCCGCCGCCGTCGAGGGCTGTGCTATCGGTCGTGAGCTGCCGGTCGCCGTCGGGCAGGCCGTCCATCGAGTCGGCGTCCACGCCCTCGGTGAGCACATCCTGGTCGTTCCGGTTCACAGGCGCGAGCTGCCCACTGTCCTCTGGGTCCAGACCCAGGCCTGGTGCGGGCGACTGGCGCAGTTGTTCCATTGTCATAGCTGATCACCTCTCCCGCCCTTTACCCGTCCCAGCCTCGAAGAAAACAATGCCGAGAAGAAT
>JANLUQ010000691.1:0-2381 GCA_031363565.1 Armatimonadota bacterium
CAGGAAATCGCCAATATTGACAAGGGCAACCGCCTGATCAAAGGCCATGTCTTCTTGTGGAAAGACGACCAAACCTGGGAGGACCTGTGGGACGTAAACGACCAGATCACCCCGCCGTAGCGGCTTTTGCGGTAGAATGAGAGAGCCAGGTGGCCCTGCCGCCGTCATCGTTCCACGCAGAAGAGATTAAGCCGGATGGATGATGAAGAGGTCTCAACCTACTATCAATGGCCCACGCACGAGTTCCTAGAGCCTGTTATGCACTTTGAGGTAAACTTCGGGCATGAGCGAGAGTTTCTGCCGAAAAGCCTATCCCAGCGATGTTTGCGATGACGAATGGGCCTTTGTCGCCCCGTACCTGACGTTGATGACAGAGGCCGCACCCCAGCGCGAGCACTCAATGCGCGAAGTCTTCAACGGCCTGCGGTGGATGATCCGCACCGGCGCTCCGTGGCGCATGATCCCAAACGATCTGCCGCCCTGGCACACCGTCTACCAGCAAAGTATGCGCTGGATCAAAGCCGAGTGCTTTATTGCAATGGTCCACGATCTACGCGAGATGCTGCGTGTGGCACAAGGACGCGCCCCGCAGCCGACGGCGGCTATTTTCGATGGGCGCACTCTACAGTCCACGCCCGAAAGCGGGGCGCGGGCCGGCTACGACGGCGCGAAACGTCGAAAGGGCAGCAAAGTCCACATCGCCGTAGACATGTTGGGTCATCTTTTGGCCCTGCACGTCACGCCCGCCAACGAGCAGGAACGCGCTCAGGTCGCCGAACTAGTGGCCCAGGTGCAAGAAGCAGCGGAGCAGAATGTGACGCTGGCCTACGTGGACCAGGGGTACACCGGGCCGGACCCGGCCGAGGCGGCAGCCGCTCAGGGCATTCGGTTGGAAGTGGTGAAACTTCCCGAAGCCAAAAAGGGCTTCGTGCTGTTGCCGCACCGCTGGGTTGTGGAGCGCTCGTTTGCGTGGGCAGCCCGGTTTCGGCGGCTGGCGCGTGACTATGAGCGGCTGCCTGAGACGCTGGCGGGCCTGCATTACGTTGTTTTCGCAGTGCTGATGCTCGCGAAGGCCGCTAAACTCCTGCAAAGTGCATAACAGGCTCTAGAGGATGGGACGCTGTTTATGAGAACATCAGTCTATGGACCGGGGTTTCATACTTCAGGCAAGTTTAGCGTCACCCCTGACAGCCCGGATTTCGCGTTCTGGGTGTGGCTCATCAACGTCAGAAGGCCAACGCGGCGTGTTGGTGAGAAAGACCGTGCCGTGGTTCATGGGAGCGAGTTAGAGGCGTTACGCCAAGAGTATCATGATTGTCCCATCAGCGCGGTCTGAAGCTGGGTGCCACTATCGCAATACCCGACCTGAGCGTGACGTTAGCCCTTGCCGACCTTCACAAGAGGATGGATTTTGAGCAAGCTCACTTGTGACGCGGTGTTGCTCGGCCTAACGGGGTATAATAGTAGACAGATACATCAACCCATGGATGCGGGCGTCAGGAAGCCAACGGCACAAAAAGACGAGGAAGAACACAACGCGAAAAATGCGAGAACGAACTTCCGATATGACAAGCCCGCGTGACATCAATCGTCAGCACAGGAAGCCCAACAATGACCATCACCATTGATCTGCCGGAAGAAACCGTCACTAACCTGCGGGAGTGGGCGCAGACGCAGGGGCGCCCCGCCGCCGAGATTGCCGCTGAAGTCGTTATGGAACGGTTCGGGGCTAATCACGATGCGGAAGAATTCCTGCTCGACGACGACGCCCTAGAGAAGCTGCGTCGCGGCTTTGCGGACATTGACGCGGGGCGCACCGTGTCTTTAGAAGAGTCGCGCACCAGGATCGAAGCCCTGTTAGCGGCCCGACATGGGAATGGTAGCGGATGAACGGGAGTGAAGATGATGAAGACGGGCGCTCCTATGCCATCCGCTTGTCGCAACAGGCAGACCAGGACGCCGCCGAAGCGACACTCCACTTGGACCGTGCCGCGCAAGACAAGACCCTTGCCTTGCAATGGCTAACTGGGCTATATCTGGAGATAGGTCGCCTCGCGACCTTCCCCCGCCATCATGCAATCGCCACGCGCGAGTCACGGCTGTTCGGCAAGGAGACGCGGCGAATGGTCTACCGGCGCTCTGCCGTATCCGTGGCCTACCTCGTCTTCTTTTCCGTCACCGACGAAGGTGAGGACGGTCCGACTGTGAGTGTCATTCACATCCGCCACGGCAGCAGGAAGCCGATGACCCGCGCCGAAACGCGGCAGATACTGGCAAGCCAATGATGGCCCAAACATAGAACAGGACGGAGTCACATGAAGATTTTGCAAGAACGAACCCCCCAAGCCCGCACCATGCAGGGCGTCGTCCTGCCCGGCAAC
>JANLUQ010000724.1:0-13281 GCA_031363565.1 Armatimonadota bacterium
CATTGGGAAGGCGACCCGCTTGGTGTCGAACAGTTCTCCCGCCCCCTCGTATCCAACTGGCACGTCGTCGGGCGTGATGGCCCGGACGCAGGCCTTGATGACCGGCTTACCATCCGCGTCGAACTTCAGCCAGACCACCCAGCCCTCATACTGCTCATTGATCCCCGGATGGACAGCGTCCAGAGTCTCGGGGAAGGCAGGATTGTTCTTCTCCAGCACGACATGAATCAGCCCAATGTAACCGTCCAGCTCAGGGCATGGAACGAAGTTGCTGCCCAGACCCACTCGATGCACCCGGTCCCAGATCTCCAGCCCTAAGGCGCGGTTCAAACCGTCGATGACGCCGCCCATCCGAAAGCCGCTCAAGCCGTCAGCGGACAAGCTCTCGAAGTAGGTAATCTGCTTGGTCTCGCTCATCGAGCGCGCTCCAATCAGGGTCTTGCGCCCATCCAGGCACGGCAGCTTGACCGAGTTCTTATAGGACTCGACGCGCATCTCCTCGGCAACATTGCCGGTGATGCCCTTGACCCACACGCCCTCGCCCAGCTCGGCCAGCAGCCGGCCCTCATCGTCGTCGGTCAGGGTCGCACCGAACTCGATGCCGCCGAACAGATGCTGAAGCTCCAGCTGGCCGGGACGCTCCTGCGGGTCCAAATAACCGCCGTAGACCCCGACATCATGGACGAACCGCCCATCCGGGAACATCACTTTGCCCCGATAACCCTGCCCCGTCACGAAGAAGCCGGAGCGGCCATCAGGCAGCGTCGCGGGCGTCAGGCGCAGATCTTCCATGATAACGCCCTCGGGGTTAGCGTCATACCACAGCCGCCCCACGCGCTGCGGGCAGTGTGGAAGGATTGTGCGCGGTCCCCGGATGCGGGTGAAGGGGAAACGGCGGGCCATCTCATAGACGTTGTGCATTCCGCACATCTCGGTCTCGGACATGTAGAAGAGCAAGTTGGTCGAATAAAGCTCACGGCTGACCGGATCCTTAAGACGCGACAACCGGACAGTGACGCCGTAAAGCATTTGGCCGGAGAGAGGATCGGCCCAGGACTGGATGGGGCCGTTGAAGGCCGCTTCCCAGGCTTTGCCCGGCTTGCGCGCTTCGACGCCAAACTCGCGAACAGTATGCGGGATGATATCCATCTTGTGTGAGCCATGAGGCTCAAGCATGATTTCCGGCTGAACAACACTGTTCATGATAGACAAACCTCAGTTGATAAAGAGATAACGATATACCCCGGGCCAAAGTTCCGTTGCATCCGATTGAGGACCTTGACAGCGCCCGCACGTGATAGTTTCGACTATTTTCGGTACAAAAGGGTTCCATCATCAGCCTATCATATCCAAAGCCCCTTTCTTCACGACTCCCCGCAGCGTATTGTAACCTGCCATCTATCCTGCGACGATTTTGTTTCCTCTGTGTTTCCGAACCCCAGCGGCGGTAAAGATACCGGATTTTGTGCTCCTCCCCTGCGGAATACCCGCTGAGACCCGAAGATAAGGAGTGTCGTTCCGATTACGCCATTCCGTTCTGAAAGGTCACCACAGGGATGCTCAAGTCATTTATTCTGGCCGGCTTCTTCTGGGCCACAGCCAACCTCATACCCATTCCCGCAGTCGGCACACCGACCGTGGTCGCCAATACATTGACCAATGCGCTTCCGGAGGCCAGCCCAGCTCCGAGCATCAAAATGCCCGTCCTGATGGCTTCGGCCCCGAGGCCCCTACAGTCGTCCCAGGTGCGGATGGTCTGGGAGACGCCGACACCGACACAGGTGGTCCCTGCCTCGCCCGATACACTCTCCACTGAGGAGCAGGAGTTTATCGGGAAGGTGAACGCCGAGCGGACGGGGCGCGGCCTGAATGCCCTGACCGTGGACCCCCTGCTGGTACACACCGCCCGCGCCCACTCCCACGAGATGTGCGCGCGCGACTACTTTGACCACCATTCGCCCACGCCGGGGCTAACCACGCCGATGGATCGCTACTTGCAGGGCCTGCATGATGAGGGAGGCTCGACGCCCGAGTCGCTGCTGATCGGCGAGAACATCTACTATTGCAGCGTTTTCAACGACATCTACAACGTGGACTATGGCCACCGCGCCCTGATGGACAGCCCCGGACACCGCGCGAACATCCTGGAGAAGCGGTTCACTAAGATCAGCCTGGGCGTCTACCGCAACGCACGCGGCGAGTTTTGGGTGACGGAGATGTTCAGCCGCGACACGGACTCCTGAGAAGCCGTGTCAACAGGGGAAAGGCCGACAGACTGTTCAGTCTGTCGGCCTCCTTTATTTCATGGCAGGAGCCGCATAAACCGTCGTCTGCGGGAAATAGGCGGACCAGCCGTACCACTCAGCCTGGAGCGAGAAGACCCGCGTAATCTGCTTGCCCTTCAGCACTCCTGCCACGCACAACCCCTCGACCGTCCACTGCGACCCCGTCCCCTTGTCTTGGAACACTCCCGGCTGGCCCGCCGCGCGGGTGAAGTCCAGCACGGCCCCGTCCAAGCGGCGGTCGTAGGCGGCGGCGGCCTTGGTGACCGGCACATAAAAGGCGACCACAGGTGTGCTGCCCAGGGTCTCCTGCACCGGGCCGGACGAGCTCTCCAGCGCATCGAAGGGGTAGGCGCGCGGCTTCCCCTCGACCCGGACGGCCAGTACCAGGGTGCTTGGCATCAGTCGGTCATCACTCAGCCCCTTGAGCGTGGGGGGGAACATGGACGGCAAATAGTCGCGCCCGCTGGCCACATGCGCCCGATAATACCGGCGGTAGGCAGTCTCCCAGCGCGGGGTCGTGGTGTCGGGGTGCAGGCGCTTCCAGTCGCCCCAAGTCGTGTTGACAAGGGGCAAAACGGCCAGCGCCTTGCCCTTGTCCGGCCCCAGCAGTGCCTCGCCGGTGAGGTGGGACCAGACGGTCTCATTGCTCGGGTCAACCATCGCCATTACGCCCCGGTAGATCCCAAAGACATTGAAGAGCCGCCGCGTTCCGCCCACGAGGGGGTCGTAAGCGACGCCGCTGTTGCAGATGCTGCAATAAGTTATCGCGACAGGCCGACCGCTAAGGGTGTCATTGACGATGTGGTGCCAGGCGATGAAGCGCGCGGGGTAAGCACGGCTCTGGCCGCCGAGGGCTATCCCCAGGACTTCCTCGTCGTCCTCAAGTTCGGTCATCTGCGCTGCCGGGACGACGGTGGGATCGGTCAGCGACTGGAACATACCGCGAAAGTCGCCGTACTGGTCCGTGAGGCCGGGAATGGGCGGGAACGTGGGCGGGGTCGCCGGCGAAACCGCGGGCGGCACAAGGGGAGGCGCGGCGGCCTGAGCCACCACCCGTGACGGATGCCCCAAGGCCAGGACGCAGAGCGCCCCAATGATTACCTGTCGGCAGGATACAGGCTGCATAAGTGTTCTCATTCTCGCTTTCTTCCCTGCCGCCATGGGAATCTCCTGCCTGGCGAACGCATTGCCGTGCTGTATGCTATAATGACTTTATGCTCCTTGTCATTGATGCCGGCAACAGCAACGTCACCTTCGGCGTCTATGACGACGGCCCGCTCCAGTTCCGCTGGCGCATACGTACCGAGGCAGACCGGACGGCGGACGAGTACGCCGCCTTCCTCGGCTCCCTGTGCGCGCAGAACGACCTGGACTTCGGGGACATCACCGGCATCGCGCTGGCAAGCGTCGTTCCCGCCGCCACCCCCACCCTGCGCCGACTGGCCCGCGACACTTTCCTGATGGAGCCGGTCGAAATCTCGCCGCGCAAGGACCTAGGTCTGGAGATCGCCTACCAGCCGCCAGGCGGGGTCGGCGCGGACCGACTGGTGGATGCCGTCGCCGCCGTTCACCTCTTCGGCGCCCCTTGCATCGTCATTGACTTTGGCTCGGCGACGACCTTCAACGCTGTCGCCGCCCCGACCCGGCCCGGCGCACTCCCCATCTATCTCGGCGGAGCAATCTGCCTGGGCATTGGGCTGTCGCTGGATGCGCTCTTCGCCAAAGCCGCCAAGATCCCCCGCGTCGAGCTGGCTGCGCCGCCGCAGGCCATCGGCAACAACACCATCCACGCCCTCCAGTCCGGGATCGTGCTGGGCACACTGTCGCTGGTCGAGGGCATGGTCGCCCGGTTTCAAGCCGAGATGGACGCACCTGGCTGCCCGGTCATCGCAACGGGCGGTTACGCCGCCGACCTGCTGGCGGCCGAAAGTACCAGCATCACCCATCATGAGCCTAACTTGACCCTGGATGGACTGCGCCTGGTGTACGACCGGAACCGGCTGCCCCGTTGAGCCAGTCACCGTTGAGCCGAAATTTCCTGCTGCTGCTCGCCGTTCTCCTCGTCAGCACGGCGGGCCTGTTTGCCCACCGTGCCCTGGTCGAAGCCACCCCGCTCGCCATCGCCGCCTGGCGCCTGGGACTGGCTTCCCTCTTCTTCCTCGGGCTATCCTCGTTCGGGCGGGCAAGCGGGCCATCTCTTCCCCTGACGCGCGCCGTGCGGGTGCGGCTGGTCCTGGCCGGGCTGTGCCTCGCCATCCACTTCCTCACCTGGTTTGCCGCGCTGGACCGGACGCCGGTCGCCCGCGCCACCCTTCTTGTCTGCACGACGCCGCTCTGGACGACCCTGGGCAGCCTCGCCCTGGGCCGACGCCGCGTGTCTGCGCTCTACTGGCTGGCCCTACTCATCGCGGCCCTCGGAATCTGGCTGGTGACGCTCGCCTCGGCCCAGCCCGCCACACAGGCGACACTGGCCGGCGACCTGCTGGCCCTACTCGGCGGCCTGATGTTCGCCGTGTACCTCTTATGCGTGGAGGGCTTGCATGAGACAGTTTCGTCCCAGCGCCAGGTCACGGTCGCCTACTCCGTCGCCGCCGTGGTCCTGTGGACGCTGCTTCTCGGCAGCGGCGGCGCTCGCTTCCACTACTCCCCCGGCGTCTGGCGGGCACTGCTGGGAATGACACTCGGCCCGCAGATCTTCGGCCACACCCTGCTGAACTGGTCCCTGCGCCACTACCCCTCCTCCACGGTCGCCTTTTCCATCCTCCTGGAACCTGTCCTAGCCACTCTCATGGCCTGGTGGCTGCTGCATCAGACCCTGACTCCCATACAGATGCTCGGTGGCCTTCTCGTCCTGGTCGCCCTGGGCCTCGTCATCCGGCAGCAGACGGTAAAGGAGCGGGTTGAAGACGAGGCGGTGGGGTAGAGCGGCTGTGGTATAATTTAGGGAGATGATGCTCCTCGACAAGGCATTGGAAGAATTTGACGGGCAGGACTGGGGCGAGCCAACATACCAGAGCAGTCTGGTTATTGTCTGTCATCGCTTGCGCCGGGTCCCACTGAAAGATTTCACGGCAGACGACTTGGGCCGGTTAATCGGGCAGAAGTCTAGCCTTGATTATCTTGTTCCTTTGGCGCTGTGGACAAGAAAATGACTGACCGACTAGAGAGGGCGATGCCCTAAAAGGGCACGGTATTCTCTATGAACGTCCTATGGGTCGAAAATCATCAGCGATTCTCTCAGATTGCCATCAAAAGTTTCCTGGCCGCGCACGCTGTCACGGTTGTTCCATCCATTGTCGCCGCCCGTCAATGCCTGTCTGAGACACCCTTTGATCTAGTAATGCTGGACTACGATCTGGACGACGGCAAGGGAACCGAGATCGTGAGCGAGATCGTGAGCCGCACGTCGCGGCCTCCGCTTACAGCCACATCGTCTCACCTTTTTGGCAATCAAGCCTTGATCGCGGCTGGAGCAGACGCAGTTTGCAGCAAGATGGATTTTGCGGACATAGAACAGGTGATAGCCAGCCTCGACAAGAAAACAGGCTCTTGAACAACACGCTCTACCATGCTTCACCCGTGCGAGGTCTGACAGTCATCATCCCCCACATTGACACACACGGCCAAAGCTGGATATATGCGACGGATGACCTGGCCGTGGCGGCGGTTTTTCTGGGCAGGCTTGGCGGGGACTTTACCTGTGCCTCCGGTGTTTATCAAGGTATGCCCTATCTCTGCGAGCGGTTCGCGGGTGCTTTCGAGAGACGCTACGGCTCAGTCCAAGGGTCCATTTACGTCATATCGGGCGAGAACTTCCGGGCCGGGCAGACCTCGTACAGCAGAGATTTTGTCTGCTCTGAGGCGGTAGGGCCACTCGACGAGATCAGGGTTGACAATGCCGGGGACTACCTGCGCCGGCTGGTCTCCGAAGGCAAGCTGACAATCAAGTTCTACCCAGAGAGGTTCTGCATCTCCGAGGATGACACAGACTTGGTCGAGAAGACTTTGCGGATGTATCAGCGGTCTGGGGAGGAAGCGCTAACGCAGTTGCGAGACTTCCATCCACGCCTGCTTGACCGGGTTATGAAAGCCATCAAAGAACAGAAATGACGATACTCACGACAAAAGTAACAAAGCTAAAGCCGCTGCAAATCGGCCCGATCACGATTGACACGCCGCTCGTCCTCGCGCCGATGGCGGGAGTCACGTCCCACGCCTTCCGGCTGCTGTGCAAAAACAATGGAGCGGGACTGGTCGTGACCGAGCTGCTGTCATCGCACGCGATCCACTACAAGAACGCCAAGACGTTCGGTATGTTCGACTGGAACGACGCCGAGCGGCCCGTCTCGGTCCAGCTCTTCGGAGGTGACCCGGCCCTGATGGCCGAGGCGGCCCAGGTGGTGGAGGCGGCAGGGGCGGACATCGTGGACCTGAACATGGGCTGCTGGGTGCCCAAGGTCGCCAAGACCGGGGCAGGGGCGACTTTGCTCAAAGACGTCTGCCTGGCGCAGTCCGTCGTCAAGGCGATGGTGGACGCGGTGAAGATCCCCGTCACGGTCAAGATCCGGTCGGGCTGGGACCCGAGCCAAACGACTGGGATTGACTTTGCCCGACGGGCACAGGACGCCGGGGCGTCGGCAATCGCCGTCCACGCGCGCTATGCCAGCCAGGGCTTCACGGGACACGCGGACTGGAGCATCATCCGGCGCGTCAAGGACGTCGTGACGATCCCAGTCATCGGCAACGGTGATGTGGAGACGATCCAGGACGCCCAGCGGATGTTTGAGGAGACCGGCTGCGACGCCGTCATGGTAGGGCGGGCGGCGATGGGGAATCCATGGCTGTTCAGGGACATCAGCCACTACCTCGAAACCGGCGAGATACGTCCCGCGCCGACGCTTGCGGAACGGATCGAGGGCGCCCTGTTCCATCTGAAGACGATGGCTGCCGACCCCGCCGTGGGCGAGGCGCGGGCGGTCAAGGAAATGCGTGGGCAGATCACGCACTACTTCAAGGGCTTCCCCGGCGTCTCCGCCCTGCGCGCCCTGCTGGTCACGGCCACTTCGATCGGGGAGATCGAGGACCTGCTGCGCCGCGAAAGCCATCAGCGCCCATGAGCCGTGCCGCCCGATTCGCTTCTCTCGATGTGCGCGTGATTGCTCTGCTGGCGCTGGCGTCCTATCTAGCGTTCGACCTGCTGCTGCCGCTCATTCCCCTGCCCAACCGGCCGCTGCCGCCACTTGCCTATGCCGGGCTGGTCTTCGCCTCGACGGCGGTCTTCATGCTGCTGCAGCTGTGGCTGGCACAGGCTGTCGTGAACCTCAAGCCGCGCGCCTGGGTCAGCGCGGTCCTGAGCCTCGCCTGCGCCCTGCTGTGGCTGGCCACCCTCCGGTACTTTGTCCCGCACCGGGGGTGGTCGCACGCCCATAACGCGCCGCTCTTTATCGCCGGGCCGATTCTTCTCGGTCTGGCGATCACGTTCGGCTGTGCCTTCTTCGGCATCCTGCTGTCGCGCATCGTCCGGGAGGCGAACGTGCTGCTGCCGGTCGCGCTCGTCGCCATGCCGATTGACTACCTCGGGGCGATGACGCCGATCGGTTTCACCCAGAACGCTGTGGCGAACAATCCCGGCCTTGTCCGTGCCCTGTCCGTCCCCGTCCCGGCCGTCGGCGGCGGGGCACACCACCATGGGGCGCTGCACCCCATCGGTTTCATCGGGCCGGGCGACGCCCTCTTCATGGCCTTCTTCTTCGCCGTCGCGCTGCGGCTGAACTTGAATGTGCGCGGAACCTTCTGGTGGATCTACGGCCTGCTGACGGCGACCATGCTCCTCGTGCTGTTCACCGAAGTCAACATCGCCGCCCTGATCCCGATGGGCCTGGCTGTGCTGATCGCGAACTTTCGCTTCTTCAAGCTGAAGCGGGAAGAGGTCTTCGCGACAGTTTATGCCGCCACCCTGATCCTGGTCCTGGTCACCGGCTTCTACCTCTACAGCCATTCGCACTTCTATCGCTCGCATTCCAATCGCTCCCATCCCAAAGGAACCGCCGATGCCTCCCGAAACGCCGTCCCACCCTCTCCTGCGCCGGGTCGTCCTGCTGCAAACCGATGAGCGGGCGGGCCTTGTCGCCGCCCTGACCGCCGCCTGCGCCGCGCGGGATGTTTCCCTCGACATCGTCACTGGCCCCGGCCACGTCCTGGTGACCTTCGACACCGATGATACCACCCTGGACTTCCTGCTGCCGGAGCTACAAGCGGTGGGCGGCGTGGTCGAGGCGACGCCGTACACCGTTCTTTAGCCGATTTCTGCCCAGCCCGAACCGAAACGGTGCAACACCACGTTAGTCTTTTTGAACGCCTCACGTCTAGGAGGACGCTATGAGACTGCGAAACTTCGCGCTGCCGTGTCTGCTTGCCCTGCTTGCGCTATTTCCCAGGCCGGGCCACGCTCTGCGCCCCGACATCCTTTACACCACGCGCGGCGAGTTCGTCCAGGTCAGCCCCATGCGCCCACTGACCTTGAACGCCCACATCCAGCAATTCGCCTATGAGCCGCTCGGCGTAGAAGTCGCCTTCGTCGGCTCCGAGGTTCAGGCGGACCAAACGGTCTACTTCGTCAAGACCATGGACACCCGTACTGGACATGAGATCAGTCGTCTGACGGTCACAGCGCCCACCGGTGGCGTCAGCGCGGGCTTTATCCTGTCGGGCTGGACCCGAAGCGGGAAGTTTCTCCTGCTACAGCGCTTCGCGCCTGATCCGCAGGACCCGACTGTGGCTACCAACGAATACCTGCGGTGGGACTTGAGCGCCAATCCGCCCATGACTCGCCCCATTGATCCGGCAGCACATCTTTCGATGCAGACACCGGTGATTCCCGGTTACGGGCACGACATTCCCTCCCCCAATCGGCGCTGGATCGTATTCAGGCAATCCTACCAATTCCGGGACGCTCAGGGCGAACCGGAACCAGGGCGGGAGCGGACCGCCTATGTACTCTATGACCCGGAGCGGGACACCTACCGCCTGCTCACGCTGCCGCTTGGGGCAGAAACCTATCGCTGGAGCGATGACAACCACCTACGCATCCAGCAGGGAGAAGTTGATCAGCAGTTCGATGTCATTTCGGGGCAGGTCAGCCCGCTCGGAGCGCGGCCAGCGGACGACGTTCCCACCGCCTCGAAGCAGTACCCCGACGTGACGCTGGATGTGGAGCATCGCCTTTTGGAAGACGCCAAGGGCACGGGGGGCCGTCTTGAGTCGTGCGTTCTGTGGGTACGGCGAACAGCGGCAGGCAAGCCGCTTCTAGGGGCGGCGGCGGCGGGGCTGACGCCGGGCAGCGATGACCCGCAGGCAGTCTGGTCGCCGACGGGCAAGCAGATCGCCTTTCTCGCGCACGGCGACCTTTATGTGACGGATTTAGCGCCAACTGCCCAGCCGGGTCCCCGTGAAAAGATGGCCGTCGGGCTGACGCTGACCTGTCCCGAAGAACGGGATCTGGCGGCGACAAACCTAAAGCAGATCGGCCTGGCCTTGGCCCAATACTCACAGGACCATGATGAACATTACCCACCCACCGAAGGGCTGAACGAGGCCCTCTACGCCTACTTGAAGACGAGGGACGTGTTCCAGGTCAGCAGCCACCGCTTCGTCTATCAACTGCCCGCCAACGCATCCCTGGCGAAGATCGAGTCACCTGCCGAAACAGCCCAAGGAATGATAGACCTGCCGTGCGCCCGAGTCGTTCTGTTTGTCGACGGACACGTCAAGTTGTTCCCGAAGCCGGTGCCCGCGCCATGAGGGTCTAGAGGATGACCTGCATGAGCACGCAGTCCTCCCAGACGCCGTGGCGGAACCCGATCTCGCGCTGAACACCGACCGTTTCGTAGCCGCATTTGCGGCACATGGCGATGCTGGGGAGGTTCCCGGACCAGATGCGGGACAGGACGACGTGGTAGCCCAGGCGACGCGCTTCATCCAGCAAGGCGCGCATGAGCGTCGTCCCCAAGCCCCGCCCCTGAGCACTTGCGGCGAGGTAGAGGGAGGATTCGGCAGTGTGAGCATAAACGGGGGTGTCGTACCACTGGGACAGGGAGGCATAACCCAGAACTTCAGCGCCGGCTTCGGCGACGAGGACCGGGTAGCGCGGATCCTGATGGCCCAGCCACCAGGGGCGGCGTTCCTCCAGAGACAGCGGGGCGAGGTGGCCGGTGAAGTCCGTTCCCGTGACGGCGGCATTGTAGATGTCCGTCAGCGCAGACAGGTCTGCCTCGCGCGCCGGACGGATGATGCGGGTCGTGTCAGAAGAAGATGCCATGGACTTGGGTGATGATGAGGAACACTTCCCAGAAGACGATCAGCAGATAGACGAGGCAGCCCGCCGTGACGATGATCCGGGACTTGCGGATGTTGGCTAGCGAGATGCCCTCGCAGGCCAGCACGACGATGATGACCAGGCCAAATTTGTAGAACGCGAACCCCTGGTTGCCGAAGTGCAAGTAAATCCAGCCCGCCAGCCCATTTGCTTCCATGCCACCATGGTGAAAGATGTAGCCAGTCAGGAAAAGGTCGAACATGTTCAGCAGCAGGAAGGCTAGATATTCCTGCGCCAGAAGGACATCGCGCTTGAAAAACACGTCTTTGCATCCCTTACGTTCTAAATTGTCATGCGACGGACAGCATCTCGCGGGCATGCTGGACTACGGCCTCGGACCGGCGAGAGCCGCCCAGCATCCGGGCGATCTCCTCGATGCGGCCCTCAGCGTCGAGCGGAGCCACGGAAACGGTCGTCCGGCCCTCATGAACCTGTTTCTCGATGAAAAAGTGCGCCCCGGCGCGGGAAGCGATCTGCGGCAGGTGCGTGATGCACATGATCTGCGCCTCCCGAGCCAAGGCTTCCAGCTTGTCCCCGATGGTCTGGGCAGTTCGGCCGCCGACGCCGACATCAATCTCGTCAAAGATCATGGTCGGGATCGCCCCCGTCCGGGCCAATACGGACTTCATCGCCAGCATGATGCGTGACATCTCGCCGCCGGATGCGATTTTAGCCAGCGGGCGCAGCGGCTCGCCGGGGTTGGGCGAGAGCAGGAATTCGACTTTGTCCGCGCCTTTGCTTGTGACCGGCTGAACCTCGATGGACACCTCGAACTGAGTAGCCGCCATGCCCAGATCGGCCAGTTCGCGGGCGATCCCGGCGGCGAAGTTCTCGCTGGCCTTACGCCGCGCCTTGGTCAGCCGGGCGGCGGCGGCATTCAGCTTGCCCTCGGCCTCTACGATGGCCGCCGTCAGTTCCTCTTCACGCGCCTCCGAGTTCTCCAGCGCGTCCAGCTTCCCCGCCAGCTCCGCACCGTAGGCGATGATCTCTTCCAAGGTCTCGCCGTACTTGCGCTTCAAAGTGCGGATCAGATCCAGTCGGGCCTCGATCTCTTCGAGGCGTTCCGGGTTGAACTCGACCGATTCTTGATACACGCGCAGCTCACGGGCTGCGTCTTCAGCATAGGAAACGGCGCTTTGCAGGGTCTCGGCCAGCGGCGACAAGTTTTCGTCGAGTGCGGCGACATGCTCGACGGCAGCCAGCGCGGCGTTTAGAGCGTCCAGCGCCCCCGCGCCACGCTCCGCGCCGGATAGGGTCGCATAGGCATCGGCGGCGGCGGCGCTTAGTTTCTCGCTGTTCGCCAGCCGGCTGCGGTTGGCATTCAATTCGTCCTCTTCGCCCGGCTGGAGGCTTGCGCTGGCGAGTTCTTCCTGCTGGAAGCGGTAGAGATCCAGCATCCGGGCGCGTTCCCGCGCGTCGGTCTGGAGCTTCTCCCGCTCGCGCTTCAAGGCACCCGCCTCGCCGAACCGGGCGGCGACCGACTGACGGAGGGCGAGGGCATCTTTGCCGCCCCAGTTGTCCAGGATGTCTATATGGCGATCGGCGGCCAGAAGCGACTGATGCTCATGCTGACCGTGGACGTCCACCAAGCCCTCGGCGATCTCTTTGAGGACGGCGACGGGCATCAGCCTCCCATTGATCCGGCACTGCGACTTGCCGCCCGCGCGGGCAAGCTCACGCGTCACCAGCAGCATCTCTTCCTCATCTTCGCCGTCCAGTCCGGCATCGGCAAGACGGCGGCGGACCTCCTCGGGGGCGTGCGTCAGATCAAAGATGGCCTCGACGGTGGCTTTGGACGAGCCGGTGCGGACCAGATCCGCGCCTGCCCGCCCGCCTAGGGCCAGGCCCAAGGCGTCAATGATGATGGACTTTCCCGCGCCGGTTTCGCCAGTCAGTATGTTGAGGCCCGCGCCGAACGTCAGGTCCAGGCGGTCAATAAGGGCAAAATTCGTGACGTGAAGCTCGACTAACATCTTGGCTGATTTGAGGTTCTTAGTACAGGGTCTCGCCCCAGTGCAGTTTGTTCTGGAGTTTGTCGTAAAAGTTCGCGCCGCCGACGGACAGGAACCGCGCCTGGCAGGGGGCACGGCGAACATGGATCGCGTCCTCGGCCTGCAAGGGGAAGCCAAGTTGGCCGTCAATGGTGACACGCACCATGTCCTGCGGGTCTCGCTCGACGACCACGGTAATCTCGGCATCGGGGGGCACCAGCAGGGCGCGCGCGGTCAGCGTGTGCGGGCAGATCGGCGTCAGCAGCAACGTCTGCAAGGACGGATGGACCAAGGGGCCGCCCGCTGAGAGCGAGTAAGCCGTTGAACCAGTCGGCGTCGCCACGATGATGCCGTCCGCGGCATAGGTCGTCACGAACCGGCCATCAATGGATGTCCGCAGGTGCAGGACGCGCGAGAGCGGGCCATTTGCGACCACGACCTCGTTGAGCGCCAGCCCGGCGTCTTGCAGCACGCCATCACGGCGCGTCTCGCACCAGAGCATCATGCGTTCCTCCTGAGCATAGTGGCCTTCCAAGAGAGAATCAAGGGCATCGGGCAGGCCCTCGGGCGCGACAGCGGTCAGGAACCCAAACCGACCGACATGGACCGGCAGCATAGGAGTCCCCAGCGG
>JANLUQ010000072.1:0-13130 GCA_031363565.1 Armatimonadota bacterium
CACGCTGACGCTCGCCGTCCTCGACACCCGGACCGGCGCGGCGGCGTTCTCCTCGGCGGGCGGCGAGCCGGCCCTGCTTGTGCGGTCGGACGGCACGACCGAGACCTTCGGGGACAGAGGCCCAACCCTCGGCGTCCAGCCAAGCGTCCCCTACGCCGAGACGCAGACGACGCTTGGCACCGGAGACACGCTGCTGCTCCTGACAGACAGCCTGACGGGGGACGGGCACCTGGCCGAGACCGCCGCCGCCCATCATGCGGATGCGCCCGGCGTCATGGCCCAGGCCGTGCTCGACGGCGCCCGCGCCGGGGCCAGCGGCACACTAACGGGGGACGTGTGTTTGCTGGTGGCACGACGGGAGTAGGGCGGGGAAACACAGGTTGAAACCCGTGGCGATCTTCGCCGACACGCTTGACATCCCCCACCCCTTCCGGGTAGACTGGCTTTTGCGTATGGCCTCGTAGCTCAGCGGATTAGAGTACTTCCCTCCGAAGGAAGGGGTCGCGCGTTCGAATCGCGCCGAGGTCACTCCTTTTTGTTTGCCGTTTGCCCACAATAGCACCGCCAGAACTGCCCACCGCGCCTTGCGGCGGGCTTTCTTTTTGACACTCTCTACAAGGAAATATTCATGTCCCAATCCCCCGTCCTCATCGTCGGCTCCATGGCCTTGGACTCGGTCAAGACGCCCACCGGCGAAGTCAAAGACGCGCTCGGCGGCGCGGCGGACTATTCGGGCGTCGCCGCCTCGTTCTTCTCCCCTGTCCAGCTTGTCGGCGTGGTCGGCGGAGACTTCCCGCCCGAGCATCTGGAGTTCCTGAAGTCACGCGGCATAGACCTTGCGGGGGTGCAGACCGTCGCGGGCGGCAAGACCTTCCGCTGGGCGGGCTATTACGACTTCGATCTGAACATCGCCCACACGCTCGACACGCAGCTCAATGTCTTCGCCGACTTCCAGCCTGCCCTTCCCGAAAGCTACAAGAAGGCGAAGTACGTTTTCCTCGCCAACATTGACCCGGAACTTCAGCTCCAGGTGCTGACGCAGGTGGAAAACCCGACGCTGACCGTCTGCGACACCATGAATTTCTGGATCGAGGGCAAGCGCGATGCTTTGATCGAAGTCCTGAAGCGCGTGGATATTGCTTTCATGAACGATGCCGAGGCGCGGCAGCTCACCGGCCAACTTTCAGTCATCAAGGCGGCCCGCGCCTTGCAGGCGTTGGGGCCGAAGACGGTCATCATCAAGAAGGGCGAGCACGGCGCGCTGCTGTTCAGCGGCGATTCGCACTTCGCTGCCCCTTCCTACCCATTGGAAGACATCTCCGACCCGACCGGAGCGGGCGACTCGTTCGCCGGCGGCTTCATCGGCTATGTCGCCTCCCGCGAGGACACCAGCGTTGCCACCCTCAAGAAGGCCGTCGTTTATGGCAGTGTGATGGCCTCCTACAATGTCGAAGACTTTTCCTTGAACCGCCTGCGGACCTTGACCCAGGAAGACATCGCAGCCCGTTATCGCGTTTTCCAAGAGATCGCCCACTTCGAGGCGCTGGATGCGGCGTAACCCACCCCGGCGCAAGCGCCGCCCCTCCTGAAACGGGTGGGTGAGGAGTTTCGGAGTAGAAGGGAATGCGCCAAGCGGGGGCGCCGCCCCGCCCTTCCAATCGGTCTAACCTCTTCACCCACCCGTTTCGGGAGGGGCGGCGCTTGCGCCGGGGTGGGTTCATGCTCTCGGCCTTCCTTTCTCTCCTCTACCCGCCCCGCTGCCTCGTTTGCCGCGCCTTGGGCGAGTCGGGCCTGTGCGCCGCCTGCCTCGGCCGGATCCTCCCCGTCGCCGCCCCCCAGTGCCCGACCTGCGGCCAGACCATCGCCGCCAGCGAGGGCGGCTGTCTTCACTGTCATCTTCGTCGCCCCGCCTACGACCGTGCCCGCGCACTCGGCGCTTATGAGGGCGTCCTGCGCGCCGCCATCCATCAGTTCAAGTACCGCGACCGCCCCCAGCTCGCCGCCCCGCTCGGATCGCGCCTCGCCGCCTTTGCCCGCCAAAGCGCCCCAGACCTGAACGGCCTGCGCTTCGATGCCCTGCTCCCCGTCCCAATACACACGATCCGCCGCCGCCAACGCGGCTACAACCAGTCCGAGCGGCTGGCCCGCGTCGTCGCAGGGGAGCTCGGCCTTCCGCTTCTGACGGACGCCCTTGTCCGCATCCGGGCCACTCGCCCGCAAGTCGGGCTGACCGGTGAGGCTCGCCGAACCAACCTCTCAGGCGCATTCGCCGTCCGTCGGCCCGAGGCCGTCTTGGGGAAGACTCTGCTGCTGATTGACGACGTAGTGACGACAGGGAGTAGTCTTTATGAATGCACCATCGCCCTCAAAGCCTGCGGCGCGAAGGCCGTCTATGCGCTGACACTGGCAGCGGGATGAGACGCGCAGGTCAGCAACCCCGCCGTCCTATGCCCTTTTGGGCTTTGAGGCGGCTCACCAGCATTAGCCCCACCAGACACAGCGCCCCAAGCCCCACAAGGGCAGCCGTGGACGCTTCGGGGATGGGGGCGGCGTTCGTCAGCGTGAACATCGTCGCGCCGCTCGCCACTTCAATGACGTCGCCGGTGATGCTATTGCCATCTTGCAGCAGGCCCGTCAGCGTGTAGTCCGTGCCGCCGTAGATTGTCTTGCCGCTGGGGTCTGGGGCAAAGGATAGGCCAGTCCCGAGGAAGGTGAACGCGCCAGTCGTTTCGTCGAGGAAGTTTACGCCATTGGACTGCCCGAACGTGCCGCCGTCAATCGAGCCGCCGACGACAAGGTTGACGGTCGGGCTGAACGGGGGATTGCCGTTGTTGTCGGCAAGTCCGACGTAGACATCGCTGTTGATGGCGTAATTGATGGTGGTGTCAGAGCGAAGTAGACTACGAGTTCGCGCTTTTCTGGGTGCCGCTTGACTCCGACCCTGGTCTGGTCTTAGGGCAGGCGGAGTGGCTGGCGCAGTTCCGGGAGGCGCTGCGGAGGTACGCCGGTTAGCAGCTCCGCTGGCGCATGATCTCGAATGCAATCACCGCCGTGGCCGAGGCCGTGCCCAAGGAGTGCGGCATAGGCCGCCCATAGGGGACACGGAGCTTTAGATCGGCCTGGTCCAAGAACGAGCGGGTAATGCCGCGCTTCTCGCCGCCGATCAGCAGGAACAGCGGCCCAGTCAGGTCGGCATCGTAGAGAGAAATACTGCCGCGCTCGTCGGTCGCGCAGGCGACGGCAAGACCGCGCGCCCGGAAGAAGGCGGCGGCCTCGGCTGCGGTCTCGGCAAGGGCCGTGGGGATCAGCTCGGAGGCCCCCGCCGAGGCACGGGCAACGGTCCCCGCCGCCGACAGCCAGTTGCGGGGCCGAAGGACCAGCCCGTCCGCCCCGGCAGCATAGAGGGCGCGGACAGATGCGCCGAAGTTGAAGGGGTCCTCGACGCCGTCAATCATGGCGATGAAGGGCGGCCGACCCGCCACTAGGGTCTCCAGAGCAGCAAAGCGGTACGGGCCGACGCGGGCCAGGACGCCGCCGTGCGTCCTGCCACCCGCCTGTGCCCCGATCTCTTCATCGGGGAGGCGCTGAATAGGGACATTGGCCGCCCGCGCAAGCTGCTCCAGGCGGCGGGTCTGCCCGTCGCTTTTGCCGTCGCGCAAGAGCAGGCCGTGGACTGCACGGTGCCCACCTTCCAATGCGGCGCTGACCGAGATGAAGCCTTCCAGCAGGGCGTCTTCGGCGGATTCGGCAGGATCGGGTTTCTGTTCTTTGGGCTGTTCTTCGGGCATGGGGCCATTGTACCCGCAAGGGCAGGCACAGAGAAGATGGCAAAAAAGAAGCCGCGACTTTCGTCACGGCTCGGTAATAAGGGGATGAGCAATGGGAGGCCTCTCGACCTCAGCCACACCCCTATTATGAACAGGGTAGGTTAAGTGGACGTTAAGAGGCGATTAAGTTTGCGTTAAGGTTTGCCGGGGGTGTAGAAAGCTCCGGCAAGGAAGCACCCTCATGGGTGAGAGCGAGCGTCTGAAAGATATTGTCCGAAGGACGTTTCTCTGCTGGGGCTTTCCACAGCCCCGTCCCTGCACTCTAATTGACTTTGCCCTCCGCCGTGTGCTACACTTGCCGTGTTATGCGCCACCCCATGGACCTTTCGATTGACCAGCAGATGGAGCTGATCGCGCGCGGCACCTTCGACATCGTGCCCAAGAACGAACTCAAGTCCAAGCTGGAGAAGTCGGCCCGAGAGGGCCGGCCGCTGCAGGTTAAGCTCGGCCTGGACCCGACCGCGCCCGACATCCATCTGGGCTTTGCCGTTGTCCTCCGCAAGCTGCGGCTCTTCCAGGATTTGGGCCATATCGTCGTCATCATCATCGGCGACTACACTGCTCTCATCGGGGACCCTTCGGGCCGCTCGACGACCCGGCCCATGCTGTCCACGGAGGAAATCGAAGCCAACGGCAAGACCTATGTCGAGCAGCTTGCGAAAGTGCTGGACCGCGACAAGACCATCGTCCGTTTCAATAGCGAGTGGCTGGGGAAACTATCTTTTGCGGAGCTGGTCGGGCTGGCCTCCAAGATGACCGTCGCCCAGGTCATGCAGCGCGAGGATTTCAAGAACCGCTTCGAAGCGGGCCAGCCGATCGGCCTGCATGAGCTTCTGTACCCGCTTGCCCAAGCTTATGACAGTGTCGCCATCGGGGCGGACATCGAGATGGGCGGGCAGGACCAGATGTTCAACAACTTGGCGGGCCGTGCCCTGCAAAAAGAGATGGGCCAGGAGGCGCAGGCCGTCGTCTTGATGCCCCTCCTTGTGGGCTTGGACGGCGTCAAGAAGATGAGCAAGTCTCTCGGCAACTACGTCGGCATCTCAGAAGCGCCATCCGAGATGTTCGGCAAGTTGATGTCCATCGGTGACGAACTCATGCCGACCTATTTCGAGTTTTGCACCGATGTCCTGCTGGACGAAGTGGGCGTTCTGACAGATATGGGGCAAACACACCCGCGCACGGCGAAGAAGCGACTGGCTCGCGAGATCATCACGCTGTATCACGGCGCGGACGCGGCCCAGACCGCCGATGATGAGTTCGAGCGAGTTCACAAGCAGCACGAGGACCCCGAAGATATGCCCGAATTCGCCGTGCCGGACAGCATCTGCGACGCTTCGGGGCACGCGCGCATCACCGCCCTGCTCGTCGCGGCCGGCCTGGCCCCCTCGTCCGGCGAGGCCAAGCGCCTCATCGCCCAGGGCGGCGTCAGCATAGACGGCGCGAAGGTCACCGATCCAGCCGGGTCGATACAGATCCGGTCCGGGCAGGTCGTCAAAGTCGGTCGGAACCGCTTCGCGCGACTCATCGCGCCGGCTGGGGCCTAGTCCCGAGGAAACCGCATGGCCGAATTAGAGACCCAACTTAACCCAGCATCACTGACCTCCGCATCGCTTGCCCCCGGTGTGCCTTCCGCCCTGATGGAAGACCCCCCCGCCGCGCAACCGCCGACGGACCCGGTTCTGTTCGAGTCGGAGATGAACCCACACCTCGATGCTCTCTACAGGAATGCCTTGCGCCTGACTGGCAACCCTAATGACGCCGAAGATCTCCTGCAAGACACTTACCTGCGCGCCTACCGTTTCTTCTACCAATATCAGCCGGGAACGAATGCCAAAGCGTGGCTGTTCCGAATAATGAACACGGTTTTCCTAAACGACTACCGACGCAAGTCCCGCCAAGGCGAGACGGTCTCGTATGACGGGCTGGAAGATTTTTATCTTTACAACCGCTTGACCGAGGGCGGCGTCGGCGGCCTAGGCGGAGACCACCCGGAAACCGAGAACCCGGAAAAAGCGGTCCTGGAAAAGCTCGACATCGAGGTGATCACGCGGGCGATTCAGGCATTGCCGCCGGAGTTCCGCGACACGGTTGCCTTGGCGACACTGGAAGAGCTGTCGTATCAGGAAATCGCAGACACTTTGGAGATCCCCGTCGGCACCGTTCGTTCGCGCCTGTCGCGAGGGCGGAAGCTGTTACAGCGCGCCCTGTGGGATTACCTTAACGGAGAAGAGACTCGTGGATGAGCCGACAAACGACCTGGACGAATCTAAAAAGGGCACGGCCATGAGGCAGCGGGCGAAAGAAGCTCTAGACTGTATCCAGGCCGACTACTACTCGTGCGAGGAGGCCATCAAGCGGCTCGATGAGTATCTGGACCATGAGATGACAGACGACGAGCGGGCCGTGGTGCTGAAGCACCTGGAAATCTGCCGCCCCTGCCTGCGGCGCTTCACCTTTGAGCAGACCCTCGTGGTCTCGCTGCGCCACAAGGCTACACTCCTCTGCGCTCCGGCGGCCCTGCGTGAGAAGCTGCATGCCCTGCTTCATGCCGACGAGTAGGCGGCCCCCTTTCGAGCGCAAGCCGTCCGGCGACAAGCCGGGCGGCTTTTTTGCGTGTGGCCGCCGGGATGGGGCAACAGGTTTTGGGGGCAGGTAATCGCAGGCGCAAACACAGGGGAGACACGCAAAAAGCCGCCCCACCATTTGGTGGGGCGGCTTTTTGCGTTTGGGACTGCGGCTAAACGGCGGTGAGTTCCCCAGCCTTCATGACGCCTCCCGCGCTCGTCGGCATCCGTGCATGAGAGACGCGCCAAAAGCGTTCAACACCTTTGGCGCGCGATACCGACTGTTCTAGTTGTCCGCGAACGGGTCGTCCATGTCATCGTCAGCGGGCGGAGGTTGGTTCCGGTTGCCGGCAGGCCGCTGCGGGGCGCTGGGGCCGGGCCGGGGCGGGGCCGCCTGAGCGCGCTGGGGCGCGGCTTGGGTGCGTGCCGGGGCCGGTGCGGGAGCCGCGCTGCCATTGTCGCCGTAGGCGTCATCGCCGCCGTCCGAGAATTGCTCGCCCCCACCCTGGTTGTAGCCGCCCCCACCCTGGGCGCTGCGATTGTACCCGCCGCCGCCACCTTGCGCGCCTTCTTCGCCCTCTTTAGGCCGATCCAGCGACTTCAGGTTATCGGCGACCACTTCGGTATCGCGCCGCTTCTGGCCGTCCTGGGTGACATACTCGCGGACCTGCATCCGGCCCTCGACAGCCACGAGTCGGCCTTTGCCGAGGTAATTGGCGGCATACTCCGCCGACTGGCGCCAGGCCACGATAGGAATGAAGTCGGCCTGCTTCTCCTGCCCACTCGAGCGGGCCTCCGCCGACATGGGCCGGTTGACGGCAAGGCGAAACTGGGTGACAGCGATCCCGCTGGGGGTGTACTTCAGTTCCGGCTCACTCGCCAGGCGGCCGATTAAAATGACGCGATTGAGGTCCATACTCTTTCTCCTTTTCTCACTATACCAATTCTAGTCTCTGGACTTGCTCGGTCAGGCCGCCGCTTCCAGAGGCTCGGTAGCCTCGGTGGGCGCGGCGGTCTCGGTCACAGACGGGGCCTCGGCGACCGGCGTCTCTATGGCAGCGTTCTCCACAGCCGGAGTCTCTGCCGGTACGGCGACGGCCACAGGCTGCGGGGCGGGGACGGCGACCGGCGCGGGCTGGGCCTGCTGCACGGGCTGGGGCCGGGCGGGCATCCCGTTCATGATCGGCGTCGCGCCCTCTTCGTCGTCCCGGCGGACGATCAGGAAGCGGATCTGGTCTTCGCTGATCTGGAAGATACGGCGCAGCTCGGCCTCGACGGTGGGCTTGGCCTCGAACTGCATGATGACATAAATGCCTTCAGTGCGGCCCTTGATCTCATAGGCAAGACGCCGTCGCTCCCAGACATCAATGGTGCCGACGGTCCCACCGCCGGTCTCGACGATCCCCGAATACTTGGCCTTGATGGCCCCGATCTGCTCGTCGCCCAAGCTTGGGTCCACGATGTAAACTGCCTCGTAAGGCTGCGTGATGGCGATGGATGGCATAAAATGCCTCCTCTCTCTGGTCTTGGATTTTTGGCCCCCCGTGTCTCGCCAAAGACGGAAGGGCAGAGAGGAACGATAAACCGGCGGACCGGTCTTGTTCAACAATCGGGTTATTATAGCACGCGGCGGGGCAAAAAACAACCCACCGCTTCCGGTGAGCAAGGTAATTGCATCTAAATCTATCAACAGCGTCATAATCCACTTTTGAGGCTGTCCGCAGGTATCGGCGACTTCTCAGCAGACGTGAAAGCCCTCGCCTTCGCAGCCAGAAAGCCATTCCAGAAGCTATCGCTCGGTCGGGCTTGTTCGGTTCGAGGACTTCCGCTGGACAAAAGACCGTAATTGCGGACGCGAAAATCGTCGGAATTTAGATGCAATTGCCCTGGCGGCGGTGCCCACTCGTCGCCGTTGACAACAAGGTGGCAGACGTGATAAAATGACGACTATAGGATGACGACGGAGAACAATTCGGACCAGGCAGAGGCAATGGCGTCTCTTCCGGCTTCTCGGTCCCAGGCGGGGCATGTGAGGTGGGGGGACGCTTTTTTTGCGCCCGGGATCGCGTCCCCACCCCTGCATTTCTACGAGCCGTCTGCCGAACATCGGACTGTGGAAAAGAAGCCAACCCTTGAAATCGTCTCCTACCCTTCTCACTCAGCGTCGGAGCATCACCCGGAGCATCGTTACTCGGATCGAGGAGACAGCATGAAACATGTAGACCTGGTCGTCATCGGCAGCGGGCCGGCGGGCCAGAAGGCTGCCATCCAGGCCGCTAAGCTCGGCAAGAGCGTCAGCCTCATCGAGCGCAACCGCATCCTGGGCGGGGCCTGCACCCACACCGGCACCATTCCCAGCAAGGCCTTGCGCGAGGCCGTCCTACACCTGTCCGGCATGCAGCAGCGCGGCTTCTACGGCGACCGGGACAGCAGCAGCGGGCGGCCCGAGATCACCATCGAGGATCTGATCGCGCGGGGCCAGCAGGTCATCCGCACCGAGATGGAGGTCATCCGCGAGCACATGGTCCGCAACGAGGTCGAGATCCTGTGCGGCGAGGCCCGTTTCGAGGACCCGCACACACTGCGGATCAGCCACCAGCACTCCTCCGAAGTCCTGCAAGCCGACCACGTCGTCATCGCGACGGGCACTGTCCCCGCCCGGCCGGCGGGCATCCCCTTCGACAAAGAGCGTGTGCTGGACAGCGACAACCTGCTGGAACTCTCGCACCTGCCCAAGAGCATGATCATCGTCGGCGGCGGCGTCATCGGTACCGAGTACGCCTGCATGATGGCGACCTTGGGCGTGCGCATCATTCTCACCGAAGCGCGGCCGTCTTTGCTGGACTTCGTGGATTCGGAGATCAGCGAGGCCCTCCAGTACCGGATGCGTGCGATGGGCATGACATTACGGCTGGGTGAGCGCGTGGACGAGATCCGCATCTCGCCGGACGGGCTGGTGCAGGCGACCTTGCAGTCCGGCAAGCACCTCAGGGCGGATACCCTCCTCTACTGCATCGGGCGGCAGGGAACCACGGAGAAGCTGGGCCTGGAGAACGTCGGCCTGATCCCCGACAACCGGGGGCGGCTGAAAGTCAACGACGACTACCAGACCGAGGTGCCGCACATCTACGCCGTCGGCGATGTCATCGGCTTCCCCGCACTGGCTTCCACCTCGATGGAGCAGGGCCGCCGCGCCTCCTGCCACATGTACGGCGAACCGACCACCTCGCTGCCCGAACTCTTTCCTCTCGGCATCTACGCCATCCCCGAAATCTCGATGGTGGGCCGGACCGAGGCGCAGCTCACCGCTGACGGCATCCCCTACGAGGCGGGCGTCGCGCAGTACCGCGAGATCGCGCGCGGCCAGCTTTTGGGCGATGAGGTGGGCATGCTGAAGCTGCTGATCCACGAGAAGACGCGCCAGATCTTGGGCGTCCATGCCATCGGCACAGGCGCGACCGAGCTGATCCATATCGGCCAGGCGGTCATGGCCTTCAAAGGCACGGTGGACTACTTCATCAACAATGTCTTCAACTACCCAACCCTCGCCGAGTGCTACAAAGTGGCCGCTCTGAACGGCTCCAACAAACTGCGCCTACTCTGGAGCGGCGATGACGAGGGCGACAGAGACAGCCATGACGGGCGCGACCTGCTGGCAAGCCCGGACGCCCCGCTGAAGATCGCGGCCTGAAGCACCATCACTTCCACAGACAATCAAAACGCCCCGCCGGAACATCCGGCGGGGCGTTTCTTGTCTCCGCATTTCAGGCATCAGGTACGCTCGGTCTTCTCCACGTCAAAGCCAGAATTGAGCTGTTTCGGCTTGGGTTCCGCCGAATACGGCGGCGGGTGGAACAGCGCGATCCCCAATGATAGGACCGCACCGATAGCAGCGATACCGATGGTGATGTTGAAAGCCGTGTTGTTCTAGTCCCAGGCGCGCAGGCCATGTATAGAAGAACCCGGCTCTGGCCTAGCCGGGCTACTCTCGAGTGAAAACCGCTATGCGGTTGAGGATTGGTCCGTAGGGGCGCTGCTTGCCGCGCCCTCTTCTCTTGCCGCGCCCTCTTCTCTTGCCGCGCCCTCTTCTCTTGCCGCGCCCTCTTCTCTTGCACCAATCGCCCTGTCCCCAGTCGCGGAGTAACTTCCACTCAGGAGTGGGCTGGCAATGCAATGGTCAGCACTGGCTACCCGGAGGGCAGACCGTCCCAATAATCGACACGCGGAGGGCTTCCAGTGTCGGTCTCTTTTCACACCGCACCCAATTCCCCCAGCAGGAACGCATAGTCGAAGGCCGTCTCGCGCAGGGCGTCGTAGCGGCCCGAGGAGCCGCCGTGGCCCGCGCCCATGTTGGTCTTGAGCAGGAGGACCGCGTCCCCCGTCCCAAGCGCGCGCAGCTTCGCCACATACTTGGCCGCCTCCCAGTACATGACCTGGCTGTCATTCAGCGACGTCTTGACCAGCAGGGCCGGGTACGACTTGGCTTCCAGGTTGGTGTAGGGGCAGTACGTCTTCATATAATCGTAGTCGGCCTGGACGTTCGGATTGCCCCATTCCAGATACTCGCCGACGGTCAGCGGCAGGGTGGCGTCGAGCATCGTGTTCAGCACGTCCACGAAAGGCACCTGGGAGAGAACGGCGCGGAACAGGTCCGGGCGCAGGTTGACGACCGCGCCCATCAGCAGACCGCCCGCGCTGCCGCCCTGGATGGCGAGCCGATCCGAAGACGTATAGCCCTCGGCGACCAAATGCTCGGCGCAGGCGATGAAGTCGGTAAACGTGTTGCGCTTATGGTGCTGCTTGCCCGCCTCTCGCCAGTCCTCGCCCAGCTCGCCGCCCCCCCGGATGTGGGCGATGGCGACCGTCACGCCCCGGTCCAGGAGGCTGACACGGGCCGAGGAGAAGGAGACGGGGTAGGAAATGCCGTAAGAGCCGTAGCCCTGGAGCAGCAGTGGGGCGTCGCTCGCCGTGCCCTTTTTGGAAACCAGCGAGATTGGAACGAGGGTGCCGTCGGAGGCGGACGCGTGCAGGCGCACCGAAACATACTGCGCGGGGTCATAACCGCCCAAGACCGGCGTCCGCTTGAGCAGTGTCGCGGCCCGCGTATTCATGTCATAATCATAGACCGAGGCGGGCGTGACCAGCGACTGGTACTGATAGCGGACGAGGGGCGTATCGAACTCGGGGTTCATGTCCAGGCTGGCCGAGTAGGCCGGCTCGGGGAACGAGATGAGGTGGGCATCGCCGCCGACTAGGTCAAGCACCCGGAGCTGTTCCAGGCCGCCTTCGCGCTCGGAAATGACGGCGTGCTTCGCGAAAAAGGTCATGCCCTCGCGCGTGATGGCCGGATCGTGCGGCAGAAACTCCGTCCAGTCGCTTGGGGCATCTACGGGGGCGGAGACGATGCGGAAGTTCTTGGCATCCCCCACGGTTTTGTCTTTGTCGGTGCGGATATAGAAGCGATCGCCGTGGTGGCTTGCGTAATAACGATGGTCGGTCTCGCGCGGGCGGATCAGGCTCCAGTCCCCTTCGGGCCGGCCACTCGGCAGGGAGCGCACCTCCGTCGTCTTGGAACTCGCCACCGTCAGGAACAGAAACGATTTGGAGAGAGAGCGGCTGACGTAGATGCTGTACAGCGCATCTTTTTCCTCGTAGACCAGGACGTCCTCGGACTGACCTAGCTGATGCCGGTACAGGCGATAGGACCGCTTGGCCTCATCCTCGACCGTGTAGAACAGCGTCTTGTTATCGGCTGCCCAGACGACCGAGATCGTCTTCTCGATCTTGTCGGGCAGAAGCTCCCCCGTCCGCAGGTCGAGGACTTGCAGCGTGTACTGCCGGAAGCCAGTCACATCCGTCGAGTAGGCCAGCAGGTGGCCGTCATCGCTGACCGCATAGGCGCCCAAACCGAGGTAGGAATTGCCTTCGGCCAGGGCGTTCAGGTCCAGCGTCACCTGCTCCTCCGCCTCTAAACTCCCTTGAGCCTCTAAATTCCTTTGCTTGCGGCAGCGGATGGGGTACTGCTTACCCTCCTCGGTGCGGCTGTAATAGAAATAGCCGCCATACCGATACGGCACGCTCAGGTCGGTCTCCTGGATACGCCCCTTCATCTCCTGGTACAAAGTCTCCTGCAAGGCTTCGGTGGGCACGGCGCGCGAGTCCGTATAAGCGTTCTCAGCTTCCAGGTAGGCCAGCACGTCGGGGCTGTTCTTCTCGCGCATCCAGGCATAATCGTCCACGCGCACATCGCCGTGGATCGTATCTGTTTTCGGGATCGTCTTCGCGACCGGGGGTAAAGAAGTTGGTGGCATGAAGGGAGTATACCCAAACCCAGCCTGGCACAAGTCATCCTAATCCCCGGCGCGAGCGCGGAGCAACTGCCCTCCGCGCCCAGAATACCATAGACCCATCAATACGGCAAGCGACGCGCCTCTTTTCAGGCGCGCGATGGGTCTACACAGTAACCAAAGGAACCACAGCACCATGACACTGGAAACAAACACTTCTTCTCCCTCGACACTCGCCGCCCTGTCGGCGCAACTCGCCGATGTGGTCGCCCGCGTCGGGCCGTCTGTGGTCCGCGTGGACGACGGCAGCCGGCTGACGGCGACCGGCCTCCTGTGGACGGAAGATGGCGTGGTCCTGACCACCTCGCACGGGACCGAGCGCGACGACGACCTCCTCGTCGAGCTGGCCGACGGGACGCGGCTGCCGGCCGTGCTGGTCGGACGCGACC
>JANLUQ010000117.1:0-4396 GCA_031363565.1 Armatimonadota bacterium
AGAGCCGTGCCACGCAGGCTGTGCGGCCAAACACTGTAGAGGAGTAACCAACATGCTTAGTCCCTTTGTCGAACAAGAAGTCTACCAACAACTCGAAGTTCTGCCTGAAAGTCAGCAGCGCTTGGTTCTTGACTTCGCCCGCGCTTTGGCCGCCGCCCGAACGCGCGGCGTTCCAGGACAAAGCCTGTTGTCCCTGGCCGGCACTATAGATGCGCCTGATCTAGCTCTCATCTCCCAGGCCGTCAGAGAAGACTGCGAACAGATAAACTCAGAAGGCTGGTAATCTCATGCTGAGTGCCACTTCCCTTCGCTTCCTGCTGGATACGAACATCGTCATCGCGCTTTTCGCCCAAGAGGCCGCCGTGTTGCAGCAGTTAAGCCGGGCCCTTGAGGTCTTTGTTCCGAGCATCGTCTTGGGCGAACTATACTATGGGGCGGAGAAATCCTCGAACGCCGCGCGAACGTCCAACGGGTGAGCGAGTTGGCGGGCCGCAGCGCGGTTCTGGCCTGTGATGCCGAAACCGCACAGCACTACGGGCAGATCAAAAACCGGCTGCGCGCCAAAGGGAAGCCACTGCCGGAGAATGACATCTGGATCGCGGCCTTGGCGTTGCAGTATGGCTTAGTTCTAGTCACACGGGATGCCCACTTCAACAAAATCACCAGCCTATCTGTGGTTCCTTGGTGATACAAAGGCGCCTACTGAGCCGCGAGAGTTGAGCCGCGAGTGACATGATATGAAGACCGAACAGCAGCCTTTCTTCGTCGTGTGCGTGGGCGACACCGAATACTCGGCCTCCTTGGAGCGCCGCAAGATTTACCAGGTCTTGTCCGATGAGCAGGTGGAGGCGGGGCAGTGCAGGCCATTATGAGGTTCCTAACGTCTCCCTCTCAGGCATCCCCGACACCACGCCGGCTCCTGCCCTTGTAAACCACTACACCACACCAGATTTTTTGCAGCTTTACAATGCGCTGCCGCGTGAGGTGCGCGAGCTTGCGGATAAGAATTACGAGCTGCTCAAAGCCAGCCCCAATCACTGTCTACGATGTCCTGTCGTATCTCGCGGGGGGAATGACCCAGCAAGAAATACTCGCAGATTTCCTCTACTTGACGGAGGAAGACATCCTAGCGTCCTTGGGCTACGCGGCGGCGCGGGAGCAGCGGACTCTGGTCGTGCGGGCGTGAAACTGCTGCTCGACTAGAGACTGCTTCACGGACATCGGATGCAGGGGCGCGATGGATCGCGCCATCTTGATTTTCTATTCGCCCCTCTGTCCACGCAGGTGGACAACCGCACTTCTACAGACCTGGATTTCAATCCGGGGACAGCCTCATTGAACGGAACGTATGTAAATGCTGCTCGAAAACAAAGTCGCTCTCGTTACCGGCGCGGGCCGGGGCATCGGCGCGGTCGTCGCCCGCCGGTTTGCCGAGGAGGGCGCAAAGGTCATTGTCCACTACCGGGGCAGCCGCGAACCCGCCGAGGCGCTGGCCCTCGAGATCGGCGGCATTGCTCTTCAGGCGGACCTCACGGACCCTTTAGCGACCGAGGCGATGGTGGCGGACGCCCTCTCGCACTTTGGGCGCATTGACATCCTGGTGAACAACGCCTCCTCCTTCGCCGCTGATCTCACTTTCGAGGCAGCCACCTGGGACGACTTCCGCGCGGAGTTTGAGGGGGTGGTGGGAGCGACGATTAACCCGACCAAGGCCGTCGCGCCGGTGATGATCTCGCAGGGGGGAGGGTGCATCGTGAACTTTGTCGCGACCCTCGTGCAGCGGCCCGCGCCGGAATACATCGTCCACACGACGGCCAAGAGCGCACTGATCGGTCTGACCCGAACTTTGGCCCGCGACCTCGGCCCGCACGGCATCACGGTCAACATGGTCTCGCCGGGGATGACGCTGACCGACTACTCCCAGAGCTTGCCGGACGATCTCAAAGCGCGCGTCAGCGGCCTGACGCCGCTGCGCCGGCTGGCAACGCCTGAGGACGTGGCAAACGTCGTCCTGTTCTACGCCTCGCCGCTGGCCGGCTTCGTCACCGGCGCGAACATCGCCCCCGACGGTGGGCTGGCTGTCTTCTGATGTGCCCGCTCCTGGAAGAGAGAGGTTGACGCCGCGCGGGGAGGTGGGGTACAATCGGCCATCCAGTCCCCCCGGAGTATATCCAATGCCTCACTCTCGCCTGCCCAATGCACTCGCTCCCTTGAGTGCCCTTGCTGTTCTGTCTTTGGCCACCCTGATGCCTGTCGCAGCGAATGCTGCCCAAGCCGACAAGGCAGCCCAGGTCGTTGTCGGCGGCACCCTCATCCACACCATCCGAACCACCTGGGCTGGACACACCCCCCAGCAGCGTGCGGACGAGGTGCAGCAGCGCCTGATCGTCGCATTCGCCCAGGGGCCGGTCCACCCGCAGGACATCACTGTCGCCAAGATGCAGGGTGATTGGTGCGTCTTGTGTCGCGGGCGGCGCCTGCTCACGGCGGACGCCCTCGCAGCCCAGCAGCAGCATTCCACTCCGGCAGCTCTGGCCGAAGAATGGGCCGTGCGTCTGCGCCAGGTACTCCCGGACCTGACACGGTCCCAGGCGAAGTAAGACCGGTCAGAAGTAGAACCCGTCAAAGGGCGTGTGCGACCGCGTAGAGGCCGTACACGCCGCTGGACAGCATCAGTGCCACCACCCCGTACAGGTCCCACTTTAGGGCGATTCGTCGTTCCAGGCCCGACCGGCGGCCCGCCGGCGCGGTCGTGCTCGTCTTCCCGAGGGTGATGTCCTGGCTGAGATTGCTGTAGATAGCCTGCTGCATGGTCGTGTCTCCCGTGTCCCGTCCGTCGTTTCGTTGATAGGCTTATTGTAGCCGCGAAAGGGTGGGGCGGTTGAGCCGGGTGTCACGCCCGGTGTGTGAACCTTGTCACACGGCATGTTCCGGCAGAGTGTCGGCGGGGTACATAGGGAACACATGAGAACCGCCTATTTCGACTGCTTCTCCGGCGTGAGCGGCGACATGACGCTGGCCGCGCTGCTGGCCTGCGGTGCGGACGAAACCGCCTTCCGCGACCGTCTCGGCGCGCTCAATGTGCCCGGCTATACGCTTGTCATCCAGCGCGTCACGCGCTTGGGCATCACGGCCACCGATGTGAACGTGGTCCTGCTCGATGCCGACCAGCAGCACAGGCGGCACCTCTCCGACATCGCCGCCATCCTCGACTCCAGCTCCCTGCCGCCGCGCGTCCATCAGAACGCCTTGGCCGTCTTCACGCGGCTGGCGGACGCTGAGGCGAAGATCCACGGCACGACCCGCGAGCAGGTCCATTTCCACGAGGTCGGGGCCGTGGATGCCCTCGTGGACATCGTGGGGTCCTGCCTGCTGCTGGACACGCTGGGCGTCGAGCGGGTCATTCCCTCCTCTATCCCCTGCGGCTACGGCACGATTATCTGTCGGCACGGCACCATGCCGGTCCCCGCCCCGGCCACGATGGAACTGCTGCAAGGCTTTCCCATCCACGCGGTAGACATCCAGGGTGAGCTGGTAACGCCGACCGGGGCCGCCCTCCTGACGACGCTGTCCGACCCCGCGACTGCGGGCAAGATGCCGGCCATGCGCGTCCTCTCCAGCGGCTTTGGAGCGGGCAAGAAGCAGTTCAAGCCGGATATGCCCAACCTCCTGCGCGTCATTCTCGGCGAGACGGAAGAGGGGACGGCGGGGCAAGACGCGACGCCCCAGACGGTCGCCGTTCTGGAAACGAACCTGGATGATCAGAACCCCGAGGGCTTCGACCTGCTCATGGAACGCGCTTTCGCGGCGGGTGCGCTTGACGTGTTCTTGGCGCCCATCCAGATGAAGAAGAACCGCCCTGCCACCCTGCTCTCCATCCTCTGCCCCCCAGACAAGGCCGATGCCCTGGCCGCCCTGCTGTTCCGCGAGACCGGCACCTTCGGCATCCGCGCCCGTGAGCAGCAGCGCTATACCCTGACCCGCTCCTGGCGCACGGTCGCAACCGAGTTCGGCGACATCCGGCTCAAGGCGGGCGCGTGGCACGGGGAGGAGGTCACGGTCGCCCCCGAATACGAGGACTGCAAGCGCGCCGCCCAAGCCCACGGCGTCCCCCTCCGCCGCGTCTATGAGGCCGCACTGCGGCAGGGGTGAAGCGCCCCCCGTCACGCCCCCTCGTCGCCGTTCCCTCACCAAGACGATCCCACACATGATGAGAATCAGCGAGCCAAATCACCAGGCTCCCGCGAGGGCCGTCACCTACAAGATCGCGAAAGCGCGTCCTGGGACGGTGCGGCTCTGGACTATCCAGCCACTTCATGTCTGGGAGAAACTGGGCGAAAAGGGGGCGCTCTGGGTTGACCCTGGGACTGATGAATTCAGCCATGAATTTCGTGAG
>JANLUQ010000152.1:0-22150 GCA_031363565.1 Armatimonadota bacterium
GCCGAGGGTATGGGCGGGCGCGGCCTTACGCCCGACCGCCGCCAGGGGCAGCGAGGCCAGCCGCATCAAGCGCAGCGCGGGCAGGCCCAGACGCTCGTGCAGGGGCCAGCGGGCGCGGACGGGCAGTGCGGCAGGGTCGAGGGCAGCATCCACAAGGATCAGGCGGCGGGCGAGGCTCGGGAAGTCCAGGGCGACCTGGGCAGCCAGATTGCCGCCGAGCGAGTGACCGACGAGAGTGACGTGCGCCAGGCCAAGGCGGTCACAAGTCTCGGCGACCCACCGGGCCATGTCCGGCATCGTCCGCAGGCTTGGCGGCAGGGGAGTTGCGCCGGTGCCGGGCATATCAAGGGCGATGCCCTGGAAAGAGTCCGCCAGCCGGGCCAGCGTGCTCCACCAGAGTTCCTTGCTGCCGCTCCAACCGTGCAGATACAGCAGCGTCTCGGGGGCATTTTCCGGCCCAGCAGCAAGCGCGCCGACATCGGGCAGGACCAGCAGGTTAGCTGGAGTCGCCGCCTCCGCCAAAGTCCCCTCCCCCGCCGAAGTCGGCACCGCCGCCAAAATCACCGCCACCACTGCCGAAATCGCTGCCGCCCCCAAAGTCTGCCCCACCTCCGAAGTCCGCACTGTTACCGGTGTCGTTCCCGAAGCCGTTGCCGCCACCGAAGTCCGCACCGCCGCCGAAATTACCACCGCCGTTCGGGTCATACCCCGCACTGCCGTAGTCACCGCCGTAGCCGGGATTGGAGTAGCTCTGGTACATTGGCATGTCTGTCGCGAAGGCATAGGGCGCATAGCCCATCCCGTAGGCGGGCATAAGCAGGCCACCCAGAAGTTCCGCGCCGACGAAGCCTGCTACGACTCCCCCACCAAAGCCGCCCCAGCCGGCATTCTCGTAGCGCCAGTAGTCATTATAGGGATCATAGCCGTTGTAGCTATACCAGGGGACATACTGACCGCCCTGCTGGAAGGCCAGCACCTGCGGCATCCGGCCTGCGCGCAATTCATTCGCCTCATCGGGCGTCACCAGCACTTGCCGGCTCTGGCCGCCGATGGTGAGGGTGACGGGGACGAGGGACCCGAGCGGCGCGGGGCGACCCGAGAAGAACGAGACGCCGCGCTGATTGGCCGGAATGGAAGCGACTTCGGGCTGGCTATCCGGCAGAGGCTGCGGGCGGACGGCATCATCACCAGGGATGTTGCCTGTCCCGCCGGTCGCCCGGTCCTGATAGCGCCGCGCCTGGTCTACATCCGCCTGGGCCTGGGCGAAAAGCGCCTGTGCCCGGTTCAGGTCGGTCAGCTCGGTCGCGCGGTCCATGGTCTTGACGGCCTGCTCGAATTTGGCCGAGGCGGACTGGCGGAAAGTGCGGACCTGGTCCGAGTCGGGATTGTTCTTGGGCAGCACATCCATGTAGCCGTCCAAATACTCGATACCGCTCAGGACGTGGTCCCGGAACGATTGGATCGGCTCACGCGCCGCCGTCAATGTCTGCTTTTTGCGCCGCGAAGCGGCGATGAGCAGGCCGCCGATAGCCAAAACCACGACAAGAAATACGACCCAGAGACCCGCCGAACTCCGGTATTCTTTGCCATTGATGTCGGCGGCCACCGCCTGTGCAAGCGCCGCCGTGCCATCCGTCGGGTTCGTGTCCACGGCGGACGCGTACTGCCGCGCCAGACGGTTCTCCTCGGCCGGGGTGAGTGACTGCGACACGACCTCGACGCCGCGCCCGAGAATCACCAGAACCAATGCATCTTTGTCTAAGCCCAGGTTGCGGTACAATCCGCTGGCGTAGTGATTTGGGCTGCCGACGCCCATCGGAAGGCCGGACAGGATGGCGATCTTGACGCGCGTGTGCGGGTTCCCCTGCGCCTGCATGGACGCCTGTTCGAGCTTCTGGACGTCCACGCCATTGATGGAAGGGTCCACATAGACATTGCTGACCGACAGCCCTTGGTAAACAGGGTCGCCGCCGGTATTACCTGGCGCGGGGCCGGCGTCTTGTGCCCGAACAATGTCGAACGCCAGCAGGCACAGCAGCAGGGCGAGAAGAGGAGTAAAAAGTTTGCGGGTCATAGGTTTCTCCGATTGACTCTACGGGTTAGGAATCGGCTTCGTTTCGGGAGCAGGCCGACCGCCTCCTTGCGTATCATACCCAAAGGAGGGGTTCTCATGATACTCGACGACATCCTCTCGGTTTTGCGGCGGCTTGCGCCGGAGGAGACCGCATTGGGCGATGACCCGGTCGGCCTGCTTATCGGGCGCGAAGCGGAAGAAGTGGGGCGCATCGGCATCTGCCTGGACTGTACGCCGGATGCGGCCCGGCGGGCATCGGAGGCGGGCGCTCATCTGGTGGTCGCCCATCATCCATTGATCTATCGCCCCCTGAAACGCCTGGGAACAGACCCGGTCTCGCGCGCCGTCACTGCTCTGGTGAAGGCAGACATCGCGCTGTATGCGATGCACACGAACTGGGACCGGGCGGCGGGCGGCATCAACGACACCCTGGCGGAGTGCCTGGAACTGTCGGGCGTCAGGCCGCTGGGGGAGGAAGGCGAGGCCGCCCTGCCCCGCCTCGGCGACCTGCCTTCTCCGCGCCCGCTGGTGGACTTCATGCGGCTCGTGGAGGCGGCCCTGGGCTGCGCGGGGACGAGCGCCCTGCGCGTGAACGGGGTGGACCCGCGTCGAATGATCTCGCGCGTGGCCGTTTGCGGCGGGGCGGGGGCGGGTCTGGCCGAGGCCGTATCGGCGGCGGGTGCGGAGGCATATGTGACGAGCGATGTGCGCCACCATGAGTTTTGGGAGGCTGAGGCGCGCGGCCTGGCCCTGCTGGATGCCGGGCATGGCGCGACCGAGACGCCGGGGATGCGCGCCTTGGTCCGGTCGCTTCCGGGCCGATTGGCGGGGGTAGAGGTGGTATGGGTGGGAGAGTGATCCTCTCCCCGGCGCTACGCGCCGACCCTTCCCTCGGGGGGGAGGACCTACTCCCCCACCTTCTTCTGCACCAGTGCGACGATCTCGTGTGCGAGGGCGTCTATCTCGGCCTGGTCCGGCCCCTCGGCCATGACGCGCACCAGTTTTTCCGTACCCGAGGCGCGGACATTGATCCGGCCCCGGCCCGCAAGCTGCGCTTCGGCGGCGGTGATCGCTTTCGTGATGTCCGGGTCGGAGGCCCAGGCCTGCCGATCACGCACCCGGACACCCAGGAGGATTTGGGGGTACTCGGTCATCTGGTCGGCCAGGGCGGACAGCGGCCGGCCCGTCTCGCGCATCACTTTCAGCACTTGCAGGGCAGTCAGCAAGCCATCGCCGGTCGTGGTCAGGTGTCCGAAGATCAGGTGGCCGGACTTCTCGCCGCCCAGGACGTGGCCATCCCGGCGCATGGCTTCGGAGACATAGCGGTCCCCGACGGCGGTCCGCAGCAGTGTCAAGCCCGAGGCGCGCAGGGCCACTTCCAGGCCCATGTTGCTCATGATGGTGCCGACCACGGTGCCATTCGCGAGCTTTCCGGAGGCGGCCAAATGCCGTCCTACCAGGAGCATCACACGGTCACCATCTACTTTGCGGCCCAATTCGTCAGAGAGGATGACGCGGTCGGCATCACCGTCGAAGGCGAGGCCCATGTCGGCCTGTGCGGAAAGGGTGCGGCGCATCATCTCTTCGGGGTGCAGCGAGCCGCAGCCGGCATTGATGTTGATACCGTCCGGGTCGCAGTGCAGCGGGATGACATCAGCCCCAAGATCCGTGAGGACGCGCGGGCCGAGAACGGAGTTGGCGCCGTTGGCCGCATCGAGGACGACCTTCAGCCCGGTCAGCGAGATACCGTCCAAGGCGTCTTCCAGATGGCCGGCGTATAGGCCGGCCAGGCCTGTGTCGTGCATCAGCCGCCCCACGGCGGCCCCGGAGGGCCGATCCCAGGTATCCACTCGGGCGAGCTGCGCCTCGATCTCGGCTTCCAAAGCGTCGTCCAGCTTATAGCCGTCCCCGCCGAAGAACTTGATGCCATTATCGGCGAACGGGTTATGCGAGGCGGAGATGACGACTCCGGCATCGAAGTTCTGTATCCGCGCGATGTTGGCGACGGCGGGGGTCGGGACGACGCCCGCCGTGACGACCTGCGCGCCCATCGAGCACAGGCCGGCCGCCAGGGCGGATTCAAGCAGCGTGCCCGAGACGCGGGTGTCGCGGCCGATGATGAACCGAGGGGTATGCCCCCGGCCCAATGTCCGGGCGGCGGAGGCTCCCAATGCGAGGGCCAGGGCGGGGGTCAGCTCGGTGTTGGCGACGCCGCGCACGCCATCGGTTCCAAATAACTTCTCGGGCATGGAAAGGGTCTGTTCTCCTGGGTTCGAATTGCGTGGATCTGAAAATCGCTGAATGTCTAAGGTGTCGCTCCAGGGGCAGCCGGTTCGGGTGTGGCCGGCGCGGGCGGCGCGATGACATGGACGGTGACAGTGATCGGGCCACGCGCGGTGAGCGTGATGCCGGGGGGAACGATTGGGGCGACGCGCCGCACGACATCCGAGGTCGCCCCGGAGACATCAATCGGCTGGGTCGTCAGCGTGCCGATGGGCGCCAGCCGCTCGGCCCGGCCCTCGGCGATGACGGTCGCGGGCGCGACCTCGATGTTACCGAAGCGGTATGGGGGGACCGGCATCCCTTTGACATTGGCGCTGACAATCAGGGTCTTGCGGGACAGGGCGCGCGTCACCTCCATGCGGACATGGGCAGTCGGCGGCGTGACGGTCACGTCCCCGACGGGGCTGCCCGAGGCGTCCAGGGCGACGATGGTGAAGTCCTCATCCACGGCCCCCGCCGCCTGGTCCGGGTTCGCCTGCGCGACCAGGCGGGCGACCGAGTTGACCGCCTCGCGGGTGCCGGTGATCACGGCCTCGCGCGGCGTGATAGTAGGCGAGGTAAAGGCATAGGAGGCGGGCGCGATGCCGATATCGTCGGCACTGATGGGGAGCTGCCGCCGGCGGCGCGGCTGCAAGAGAAAGGCGACCGGGTGGGGTTCGCTCTCGACGGTAACATCGGCGGGCAGAGGGGACAGGTGAACGGTCAGGGGCGGCGTCTGGCCCGCCCGCGCGTGCGAGAGGTCCACCCAGGCGGTCACGGTCGTGTTGGTCAGCCGGCCGATGTCTTCGGGCGGGCCGTCCAGTGTGACGGTCACGCCCGGAAGGCTCTTGTCGTCCAAAATCAGGTTCGGCGGCAGGTTACGGACCATGAGTGGCAGGATCAGGATATGTGGTGGGCGCGCACTGGTCCGGCCCTCGACATAGAAGTGCAGGACGACGGCAAAAGAAAGGCAAAGGAGCTTGTAGCCGAAATTATGGCGGAACGAGCGCTGTAAAAAAGCGAGCATAGGTATCCAAGTAGCCCCTAAGACCGCGTCTCGGCAGGGGCAGCCGGCTCCGAGGCGGGGTCGGCCAGGCGAATCGGGTCGGGCACGATGGACCGCGCCACAGTATCTTTGGGCGTCACAGTGTCTTTGGCAGAGGTCCGAGCTTGATCCTCGCGCTCCGCACGGGCGGCGCGGGGCCGGATGAAGCCCCGGCGGCGGCGGACGCTGGGCCGCACATGTCCGGTATATTCGCGGATCAGTAGGTCGCGCAGCCGGCCGTCGTCGCGCAGGCCGCGCGCCATTTTGCCCTCGAAAGCCAGCGAAATGATCCCCGTCTCTTCGGAGACGACGACGACCAGGGCATCGCTTTGCTCCGAGATGCCCAGGGCGGCCTTGTGGCGCGTGTGGACCTGCATCCCCTGCACCTCACGGACCTCGGATAGCGGCAGGGTACCCCCGGCCGCGACGACGCGGTCGCGGCGGATGACGACCGCGCCGTCATGCAGGGGAGAGCCAGGGTAGAAGAGGGTGCAGAGCAGGTCATGGTTGACCTCGGCATTGATCAGGGTGCCGTTATCAATGATATATCCGAGGTTCGCTTCGCGCTCCAGGACCAGCAGGGCGCCGATCTTCTTATCGGAGAGGCTTTCCGCCGCCAGGACGATCTCGCCGACCATCGAGGAAAGGTTCTCGCGGTCCAGGCCGGTAAACCCCCGGCCCCAAAAGCCGAGCCGCCCGACTTCTTCCAGGGCATGACGCAGCTCCGGGTAGAACAAGATGACGATGGCGACCGGGCCAAGCGGCAGGATCTGCTGAAGCAGCCAGGAGAGCGCGGAAAGACGCGCCCAAGTCGAGAACAGCAGCATTCCGACGAAGACGACCAGGCCGGTGATGATCTGCCAGGCCCGCGTCCCTTTCGCCAGCATCATCAGGCGGTAGATCAGGTAGGCGACGATAAGGATGTCCGCCCCGGTTCTCACCAGGCTCCAGGCATTCCCCCCCAGCAGCCATTTCAGCCCGTTGTGCCACAGTTCATGCATCGCGCGACCCGCTCCCGTCCCTCTGTGCTGATTATGGCACAAGCGCAGGCCGGATTGCAAGGACGCCGGGCCACGCAAAAACGCGGGGGGCGGCTCTGAAACTTAGTTCTTGAGCCGCCCCCCGTCTCGCCGGATAGCAAGATACCAGCGATCACCTGCCGGATTTTAGCCGCCGGGCACGGGCGGCGGGGTCGGGCTGCCGCCGGGTGGGGGCGGAGGGCCTGCCACCGGCGGCACGATCAGGACTGCGGCCTGCTTGGCATAGATCCAGTAGCCGTTGTACGGGTCGAGCATCGCCGATGCCGGGTTAACCGCCGCATAGGCACCGGCGCCGGTGTCATAGCGGAACAGGTTCGGCTGGACCGGGCTGGTGGCGTCGGTCAGCGCGACGGCCTTGGTGCTGATTGCCGTATCTGCGGTGACGGTGGACAGCGGGACCGAGCCGGGGAAGGGGTCGCCGATCTGGTTCCAGCCCGCCGTGAGCGGAATGCGGTACGACTGGCTCAGGGAGGCGGGGATGCCCAGGAGATGGAGGTAGTTCACGACGGGGAACTTGATCCAGTATCCTTGCCCGAGCCGAAGCGTATCGGCCGGTACGGAGGGGTAGAACTGGTAGGCCCCGAGGGAGGGCTGCCACTGAAGCAGGCGCGGGTTCGGGTTGGCAAGCGGCGTGGTCAGGCCGAACAGGGTCGCAAAGTCACCTAGGCCGGTGAAGTCATAGGGCGCGGAGATCATTTGCAAGCCCGACGCGAAGGTGTGGGCGGGAAGGAGCACGAAGTTTTGCGTTGTCGTCACGCCCGCCGTCAGGGTGAGACTGGCAGGCGTGGGCGAGGCATAGTTCGTCCCGCCGGTCGCGACGACGGTGGCGGTATTGACGGTGATCTTCAGCGCCAGGCCACCCGGCGCGGTCAGGGTGTAGGCGCCGGTCATGTCCGTGGTGGTGGTTGCCTTGAGGGTGCCGGTGGCAATAGAGGTAGCAGTGACGGTCGCGCCGGCGATCGGGATGGCGGGGCTGCTGTTGTCGGTCACGAAGCCGCTGAGCGTCGCGGCCCCCGCGCCCTGATCGGAATTGAAGGACAGTGCGGCCACGAGCGGGGCGCCGATAAACGAGCCAAAGCCCGTCGCATCATCGAACCCGACATCCGCCAAGTAATAGAGGTTGTCGCCCAGAGTGATATCGTGGAAGAGCGTCGAGTAGCTCGTGCCCTGAGCGAGACTGTAGAGCGACGGGTTGGCGAAGCCGAGCGGCGCTGCCAGGCCGTTGAGGCCGCGCTTCTGGTTCACCAGGGCGGTGAATGCGGCCCAGAGCGGGGCGGCGGCGCTGGTCCCGCCGACCGTAACGGCAGCGCCGTTGATATAGATGTCGTACCCGGTAGCCGGGTCGGCGTTCAGGGCGACATCGGGGATGTCGCGGGCCGTCGCCGAGTGGCCCAGGCCGACCTGGTAGCTGGGCTTGGACCAGGCGACGCTGCTGCCGCCGCCGCCGCCTTCCGGCCCGGTGGGATTGTTGACGGTGCCTGTCTTCCAAACAGTCTCAGAGATATAGCTGCCGGGGCTGACCACGCCGCCCGCAGTGGTCGTCGGCTTGGAGTAGCGCAGGGTCGTGCCGCCAACGGCGGTAACGAGCGGGTCCGAGGCCGGGCTGTCCACCTCGAGTCGCTGAGGCCGGGTGGGATAGCCGTCGTAGGCACCCAAATCGCCGGTGGCGGAGAAGAGGGACTGCCCCTGGGCGGCCATCTTTTGGAAGATGGTGTGCTCGGCGGCGAGGATGGCTGGGTCCTCGTCCGCTTCCGCCTGGCCCCAACTGGTGCTGATCACTTGGAGGAGCGGCTTGCCGCTGCCGTCGAGGGCCTTGTCGTCGGCCATCTTCTGGAAGATGTCCACGGCGATGGTCGGGTTGAAGGTCGCCAGGGTGCTCCCCTGGTTGCCCTCATAGCTGTAGACGGCGGCGGCATTCGGGGCGAGGGCCAGCACCATGTCAATGTCCAGCGTCACCTCATCCCGGCCAGCCCCAGTCGTGCCGGTCAGGACAAAGTTGTCCACGGCGACGGGCCGCACGGTCCCGAGTGTGGTGGCCGTGGGAAGCACGGTCGGCAGGCTGAACTGGGTGACGAAGAGCTTGATGTCGTTCGGGTCATAGCTGTCCAGCTCGAACAAGCCTATTGTCTGCCCCGTGCCGTCCAGCAGCGCGCCTGTGCCGGTCGCGGTCGTGCCGGAAGCCGCGCCGTAGAGCGGCGCGATCGTGCTGAGGCCGTAGGCGAACTTGACATCATTGGGCGACAGGCCGCCCGCCGGGCCGGTGCCGATACCGGTGCCACCGCCCACGGGAACGCGCGGCTTGAGCGCCATGCTCCAGGGCGAGTGATGGTGAAAATAGGGCCGCAGGAGGCTGACATTGCTCAGGCCCGCGACTCCGGCGAGGCGGGCGGCGACCGAGCGTGCGACGCGGGGTGCCCCGCTGTTGGCGAAGACGATGCGGCCATCTCTTGACTGATAATGGTTCATCCGGATGGCGAACGCGCTTTCCACCTGGGCGGCGGACCCGGCGACGTCCAGCACCGTGCGTCCATCATGGGTGCCGGTGACGGTCAGCCCCTGCTCTTCAGCCCAGGCGGCGACGGCCTGGTAGTCTTCCTCGGTCGGACCGAACTGCTGAACGAACTCGTCCGAGGTGAGGAAGCGCCCGTAGAGCGGGTCGCCCAGCGTATACTGGCGGCGCAGCAGGTTGTCCAGGGCAGCCGGGTTACGCAGTGGCAGGATCAGGGCCAGGTGAAGAGGGGTATCGGTCGCCAGGCGGCCCAGCAGCCGGGCGCCGCGCAGGGCAGGCGCCTGGGCCGCATGGCGCAGCAGCGAGACGCGCGGCTCCGCAGCCTGCGCGGAGCCGTGGCCAAACGCGGTCAGCGACAGGGCCAGCAGCAGCGCGGGCTTGAGCGCCGAACGCCGAGGGTTATGGGAAAGGTGCATCGGAAACAAGCTCCTTGATCGGAAAAGCGGATACGAATGTGCGCGAATGTGAAGGCGGGCGATGACGCCGCTGAGTGCAGCAAGGCCCTATCTTTTCGTATATTATTTCGCTACTCTTCATTATAAGGCAAAGCGGCGGCGCTGTCAAGCATCAAAGCAAGGCGACTGGAAAAACCGCTCACGAAAGGCGTCCGAAGGGGTCATCACGCTGGCGTCCGACCTGCAAAAGCCGCAGCAGCAGGTAGACAGGCAGGGCAAGCAGGGCGTTGTAAAGGATCTCGCCGCCGGTTTGCTCGGCCCAGTGGCGGACATGATGGATGGCCAGACCAGGAGCCATCAGCACATACAAGAGGTCGGCCAGCACGGTTGTCGCCAGGACCACGACGGGCGGGACGACGAGGTTGTCGCGGGTCAGACTGCGTCCGAAGCCGCCGGCGAAGGCGCCCGCCAGGATGCGGCTGACGAAGAGGCTGCCATAAGTCTGCGGGAAGGCGGCGGCGGCCAGCAGCCCCGCCCAGAAACCCAGCGCGGCCCCGCGCGCACTGCCGACGAGGAGCGCGCCGCAGGACAGCGCGACCAGGGGCAGGTCCGGCTGCGCGCCGTGGATGCTAAGGGCATGGGCAAGGCGGCCCTGGAGGATGGCCGCCAGCCAGACTATGAGGGCAGCCAGGAACACATGGCGCGTCGGGATCATGGGCTCGGTATCATGGGTTCGGTATCATAGGTTCGGTATCATGGGGCAGTTCGAGATTGCGGCACGCCGTCCGTGGGCGCGTCCTGGATGATGAAGACTTCTTCCAAACGGTCGTAATCGGCGGCGGGACGCAGGAGGGCAGTTTGGAGCGACCGGGTCTTGTCAATGGAAATGGATGCCACCGCACCGATGGGCACGGACTTGGGGAAGACGCCGCCGAGGCCCGATGTGGTCACGGCATCGCCGATGTGCAGCAGGGTATCGCTCCGCAGGTAAGTCACCCGCAGGTTCCCCTGCCCATCGCCCTGGCACAGCCCGATGGGGCCGCGCGTCGTGTGGTTGTGGACGAGGGCGCCGACACTCGAGCCTGCATCCGTCAGCAGCAGGACATCGCAGGCACGGGCGGACACGTCCAGCACCTGCCCGACCAAGGCTCCATTGGGAGCGAGAACGACCGACTGCGGATGGACTCCCTGCGCGCTGCCCCGGTTCAAGGTGAGCGTATCGGAATGCGGGCTGGGCTTCAGCGCGGCGACCTGGGCGGCCAAGAGGGGGCGCGGGGTGCGCTGCTCGAACCCGAGGAGCCGGCGCAGACGGTCGTTCTCGGCCTGGGCGGTCAGCAGGGACTTGTTCCGGGCGGCAAGGTCCAGGACGCGGGATTTCAGGGCGGCGTTCTCGCGGGCGAGGCGCGGACCGGATAGGAGCGACCCGGCGCTCAGGCGCCACCACTGGCCAAGGCGGGCGGTCGCGATCTGGCCCGGCACAAGGCCCATGTCACGCACCACCCCCGAAAGGGGGTCGGCTTCGCCGCGCCGGGCGGACCTGCTGTGCAGGGCGGTCAGCAGTCCGCAGGCGAGCAGGAGGAGGAGGAGTGTCCCTCCGCGCCGGTTATCGCGCTCAGGTCGCATGGTGTTGTCTCAGAGGCGGCCTTAGGCCGCGCGTAGGGGCGAACCTCGTGTTCGGCCATCATGTTCGGCCATCGCGTTCGCCCCTACGGAGGCATCGGAAACGCTGACGGTCAACGCCCTGGCGAGGTGTAGTGGCCCAGCCGAGTCTCGGTCAGGAGCACATTCCGCAGAGCGCTGGAGCGCGAGGCTTCGTCCAGGCACTTGCCGGTGCCAAGCACGACGCACGAGAGCGGGTCCGGGGCGATATGGACGGGCATCCCAGTCTCGCGGGAGATCAATCGGTCCAGGCCGCGCAGGAGGGCGCCGCCGCCGGCCAGCATAATGCCACTGTCCATGATGTCGGCGGAAAGCTCGGGCGGTGTGTCTTCCAGCGTCTCCTTCACGGTTTCGATGATGGCATTGATCGGGTCGGCGATCGCCTCACGCACCTGCTGGGAGGTGATGAGGGTCTTGCGCGGCAGGCCGGTGATCAGGTCGCGCCCCCGGATCTCCATCGAGGTCTCCTGCTCCAGACGGTCGGCGGAGCCGATGTTGATCTTGCAGTCCTCGGCCATCCGGTCGCCGATGAGCAGATTGAAGGCCTGCCGGGCATAGGTAACGATGGCCTCGTCTATTTCATCCCCCGCGATGCGGATGGAACGCGAGGCGGCCATGGCGCTGAGGGAGATCACGGCGACCTCAGAGGTCCCGCCGCCGATGTCCACGATCATCGAGCCGACCGGCTCAGAAACGGGCAGGCCCGCCCCGATCGCCGCCGCCATCGGCTCCTCGATCAGATAGGCCTCTTTCGCCCCCGCCTTCTTGGTCGCCTCGATTACCGCGCGCCGCTCCACTTCGGTGATGCCTGAGGGGATGCCGACGATGACAATGGGGTGGACGAACCCTTTGCGCCGATGTACCTTCTCGATGAAGTAGCGCAGCATCCGCTCGGTCTGGTCGAAGTCGGCGATGACCCCGTCTTTGAGCGGGCGGATGGCAATGATGTTGCCCGGCGTCCGGCCCAGCATCCGCTTGGCTTCCTCGCCGACACTGAGCACCTCATTCGTCCTTCGGTTGACGGCGACCACGCTCGGCTCACGCAGCAGAATGCCCCGACCCTGGACATGGACCAATGTATTGGCAGTGCCGAGGTCAATGCCCATGTCTCGCGAGAACCGGCTCGACATCCGGCGGATGAAATTGAACATGAAGAACGTGGTGCTCCTGACGTGGGGGACCGGGCGGCGCGGACCGCGTCGGTTATCGGCTTTAGTATAGCACACTTGGGACCGGATTGCAGTGGCACGGCGGACGAGAGAGAGACATGAAGTTATTTTCCTGCTCCCGGTGAGAGCGCGCGGAACGCGCCGCAGGCCAGACGTTTCTCCCCTGTGCAGAGGGGTGAAGTCCGCCTATCGGCCCAGGCCGCGAGGCAGCGGACTGACAGGCATGAGGTGACCGAGTTGAGGAAGTCGGCGTCGGCAAGACCGCGACCGCCCGCACCGATGACCGTACGCGACACGGTCCGGCACGACGGGCATCGGCAAACTCTAGGAGAGCAGGAAAAGGCAGGCGCCGCCTTCAGCAGTGAAGGCGGCTCTTCTTGCTTTGTCAGACCGCCGCTTCCTCGCCGGGAGGCTCGGCGGTCGGCGCTTCCGCAGCCTGCGCCTCGATGCCCTCGGCCAATCTTTGGAACTCTTCCTCGGTCAGCACCGTGACGCCCAGTGTCCGCGCCTTTTCCAGTTTGCTGCCCGCGCTGTCGCCCGCCACGACATAATCGGTCTGCTTGGAGACGGACGAGGCGGCGCGGCCCCCGAGACGCTTGACTATTGCCTCGGCGTCGCCGCGCGTCATCGTTTGAAGCGAGCCGGTGAAGACGAACGATTTGCCGGCGAACGTGTCCGCCGAGGGCGCATCCTCGCCGATAATGGGCTGGACACCCGCGCGCGCTAGCTTGTCCAGAAGCTCAGTCGCCTCGGGCTGGCCGAAGAAGGCGACGACGGTTTCGGCGGTGGTCAGGCCGATCTCGTAGACAGCGTTCAGCTCCTCCACGGTGGCGGCCTTCAGCTTCTCCAGAGAGCCGAACTGGCGGGCCAGAAGCTCGCCGGCGTGCTCGCCGATGAGCCGGACTCCCAGGGCGAAAATCAGACGCGAGAGGGGCGGATGCTTGCTGCCCTCGATGGCGGCGAGGATGTTGTCGGCCAGCTTGTCACCCATGCGCTCCAGGGGCAGCAGGTCTTCTTTCCTGACGAAATAGAGGTCGGCGGCGTCTTTGATCAGGCCCTTCTCCACCATTTGTGCGACGTGCTTCTCGCCCAGCCACTGAATGTCCATGGCGCGGCGCGAGACGAAGTGGATGATGCGCTGGACGTTCTGACCGGGGCAGGCGGCGGAATTGGGGCAGCGCGTGACAGGCGTCCCTTCCGGGCGGACGAGGGTTGCGCCGCAGGCGGGGCAGGTTAGGGGCAGCTTGTAAGGCAGTGTCCCCTCGGGCCGGGCCTCCAGCACGACCTGGACGATCTCGGGGATGACGTCGCCCGCCTTCTGGATGAGCACGGTGTCGCCGACCCGGACGTCCTTGCGGTCTATCTCCATCTGGTTGTGCAGGGTTGCCCGCTGGACGACGGAGTTCGGCGGCAGGGTGACGGCCTCGACGACGGCGACCGGCGTGATCGCGCCGGTCCGGCCCACCTGGGCGATGATGTCCAGGATCTTCGTCCGGCCCTGCAACGCGGGAAACTTGTAGGCGATGGCCCAGCGCGGCGTCCGGGCGACCGCCCCTAAGTCCTGCTGCTGGGCAAAAGAATTGACTTTAACGACGATACCGTCAATGTCATAGGGGAGGGTCGCCTTCTTCTCGGTCCACTCGGCGACATAGGCGATGACGGCGGCGATGTTGGGGCAGGTCTTGACGTTCGGGTTGACCCGCATCCCCCACCCTTTGAGGGTGCTTAACAGCTCCTGCTGGGAGTGCGCCACGGGCGCGCTGCTCTCGCCCAGGGCATAGAGGAACACGGTCAGCCGGCGCTTGGCGGTGACCGCCGTGTCGAGCTGCCGGACGCTCCCCGCAGCGGCGTTGCGCGGGTTGGCGAAGACCGGGTCGCCGCCGGCCTCGCGGGCGGCATTAATCCGGGCGAACTCGATATGATCGAGGTAGACCTCGCCGCGCGCCTCCACGAAATCCGGGAAGGGCGGGCGGAGGCGAAGCGGGATGCTGGACACAGTCTTGAGATTGGCCGTGATGTCCTCGCCGACGAACCCATCGCCGCGCGTCGCGCCCCTTTGGAACACCCCCTTATCGTAAGTCAGCGAGATCGCCAGGCCGTCTATCTTAAGCTCGGCGGCGTACTCCACGGCATCCTCTTCGGCCAGGCCCAGGTGGCGCTTGACTTTCTCATCGAAGGCGCGCAGCTCCTCCTCGTTGAAGGCATTCGCCAGGGACAGCATCGGCCGTCGGTGGGTGTGCGGCTTGAAGTCCGACTGCGGAGACGCGCCGATGCGCTGGGTGGGCGAGTCCGCCGTAACCAGTTCGGGGTGTGCGGCTTCGAGATCGGTCAATTCGCGCAGGAGCTTGTCATACTCCGAGTCGGCGAGTTCGGGCTGGTCGAGGACGTAGTAGCAGTAATTGGCGTGGTTTAGCTGCGCCCGCAGATCCTCGGCGTATGCGGCGGCATCCTGGAGTGGGGTGAGGTCTCGTGGAGGGTCCACGAGGGGCGCTGTGTCGGTGATTGTCATAAGGCAGAGGTAGGCACGTCTGCCCCAGGCGCAGCGCCATTAGCGGGCAGCGTCTGCCCCGGCGCGAGCAGGTCCAGCAGCGGGTCGAGCACGGTGGGCGGGGATACGACCGGCGGGGGCGCGATTCGCACGACCTTGTTCCGTGGTGCGCGGCGCTCGCGTGTCACGATCTCGCGCCGGACGACATTCCCGTTCTGGGTCCAGAACCGGGCGAGGACGACGACATAGCCCGAGCGCGGCTTCTGGTCCACGACGCTCTGGCCCGGCAGCAATGTCGGGTCCGTTCTCGTGATGACTGTGTAGGGGATCGTGGAGAGCGAGAGCGGCTTGACGATTACCTGGCGGCCCGGCAGCGGCGTGTGGCCGAAGAGGCGCACGGCGACATGGTCGTCCTCGGGCGTGGCGCGGATCACGACCGGCTTCCCGGTCGTATTGCGGAACTTGAGGTCTTCCAGGCCATAGACGATCCCCGCATCGCAGCCGGGCGCGGCATAGGAGACAAGGCCCGAATGCGGATGCCGCTCGGTGATGGCGAGGCCCGCATCGAGTGCGGCGTTATACAGGCCCGTCGCCACCAGGCAGATGCCGCCGCCCGTGCCCCGGATGACATGACCGCTCGCGAACATCAGCCCGTCCTGGTAGCCGCGTTCCGAGGTCCGCTCACCCACCGAGGCATTGAAGGAGAACTCCCGACCGGGCGCGACCGTGACATCGTCCACGGCCTGCGCCGAGAGCAGAATATTGGCCCGCTCGGCGGGGTCATCGCGCAGGGGCACATCGAAGGCCCCCAACGCGGCGATGTCGAAGACGTGCCGCCAGTCGGTCAGATGCAGGCTTGGATCGGTCATGCCGCTCCACGGCGGGCCGGTCGGCCCCCACAAGGAGACATTCATATCGAACGCGGGCAATGTGGGCATCGCCGCCGATAGGGGCAGGAGGGCGCCGGCGAGGACGTTTTCCGCGGGCGTCAGGGCCGCCTCCAGCGGGGCGAGTCGGGGCAGCGCGTGGGCCGGAGCCGTCCCGAGGAGCAGGGCGGCAGCGCCCGTCAGAAGAACGGTGATTGAAAAGAGTCTCATGGTACGTCGTTATTTTACCTTTATCGTCACGCGAGAAGCAAGGACCGCCGCCCAACAGACTACTTGCGTAGTCATTATATCCATGGCAGCGCAGAGAGTCAATAGCCGCATGAGTTTATTTCTGCTTGACTACTTCCGTAGTCCTATGATATACTGCTGCTGCTGAGACGCGCCCGGAAGGAACTCCACCAATGAACAAACCGCCCACGCTGGGCGACCAGGAATTGTCGCTGCTCCGCCACGTCACCGACCATGCGCCCGTCACTGTGCGCGAGGTGGCCGAGCGGTTCGGCGAGTCGCACGGCCTGGCCCGCACGACGGTCTTGACCATGATGGAGCGTCTGCGCCGGAAGAACTTCCTGACCAGGCGCAAGGACGGGGGGGCGTTCCAGTATCTGCCGACTGTCGCCAAGACCGAGCTGATGCAGCATCTCGTCCACGACTTCGTGGAGAAGACATTGGGCGGCTCGCTCTCACCATTCGTCGCCTATCTCAGCGTGGCGAAGGGCCTATCGGACCGCGAGATTGCCGAGCTGCGGAAGCTGGTCGAGACGCAAGAGTCCGAAAGCAAGTCTTCCGAAAGCAAGTCTTCCGAAAGGAGCTAGACTGATGGGCGTGGAAGGGATCATGCCACTGGCGGCGGGGTGTGCCGCCCGCCTCGTCCATGCCGCCCTCTGGGGCGGCTTGTTCATCGCGGGCGTCGGCGCGGTCTGCCGCCTCGTCCCGCGCCTGCCGGCCAGTGCCCGCGCCAATCTCTGGTGGCTGGCCTGCCTCAAATTGGTCTTCGACCTGTTTTGGGCCGCCCCGCTCGCGCTGCCGCTGCTCCCCGCACCCGCCGCCCGACTCGCGCCCGCTTTCCTGCCTGCTGCCGCCACGCTGAAACCATGCAGCCCCCCGGCCAGTGCGCTGCAATGATGATGAGAGTGTGTATAAAAACTGCGAACTGGCGGTTGAAACCACAGCAACAAAGGCACAAAGTCACCCCACTAAAGCCTCTGCCTTCGCAGACTCCGAACCTGCGAAGGCAGGTTTCGTGCCTTTGTTGCCGCGACTTCAGTCGCCCGATCCCCTTTTTGTACACTCTGACACGAGACACGCCGAACGGAGGGGACGCATGACGCCGACTGAAGGACGGACGGATCAAGAGATGGTCGCACTGCTGGCCGAGCGGGGCAGAGCCTGGGAGGTTTCTAATGCCCTGGCGGCGCGCGGGAAGGCGGCCCTAGGGGCGCTTCTCGGGGGGCTAACACACCCAGACCCCAAAGTCCGCGCGGCCTGCGCGCTGCTGCTGGACCATGTGGCGGACGACCGCTGCATCGGGCCGCTGCTCCAGGCGATGCGGCATGACCCGCACGAGGCGGTGCGCCGGTGCGCGATGCATGCCCTGGTCTGTGACGGCTGCAAGGAGTGTCCGCTGAACACGGATGTCGTGGGCGCGCTGATCGAATCGGCCCGGACAGACCGAAGCCGTGCGGTGCGTCGCCGGGCCGTCTTCTACCTCTCGCAGCAGCCGCTCGACGCGCGGACTGGTCCGGCCCTGGAGGCGCTGCTGGCGGGCGAGTCCGATGCCATCGTCCGGAAGCGGGCACAGGGGGCGTTGACCAAGGCCGTTCAGTTCCCCGGCGGATGAATCTTCGAGGGGGGCAAGCCCCCTGGTATCACCGCTCTTCCAGGGCCGCGTCTGCCGTCGAGAACAAGAGCCGCAGGTTCTCCTCTTCGGGACTCTTGGCATCCCACTCAGAAGCGGCAGAGGAACTCAAAGCTCGACCGAAGGCAGTCGAACGGGTCACGACGGCACACGTCCTGCTCGACGGCGTACCACTCGACCCCGGCGGCGATGCAGGCCGGCAGCAGGTGCGGCCAGTCCAGATTGCCCTCACCGACCGGGGCCATCACGGGCTGATTGTCCGCGACCTCCATGTCCTTGACATGGATGACGGGGAGGCGGCCGGCACACCGCTCTATCAGCCGCTCCGGGTTCGCCCCGGCATAGCTGATCCAGTAAAGGTCCAGTTCCAGGCACAGGCCCGGGCCGCCCTCTTCAATCAGGGTGTCGAACCGTGTGTGCGGGCCGCCTCCACTGCCGCCGATGCGCTCGAACTCGCCCGCATGGTTGTGGTAGCCGAAGCGAATGCCGGCATCTTTAAGGCGCGCAATGACCGGGGCGGCATCCCGCACCCAATCGGAATAGCCCGCTGCGCCCGCTCCGGCATACGGCGACGGCAGGCTGCCGATGGCGGCGAAGTCACAGCCCAGGACATGGTGGAAGGCGATCTCCCTCTCCGTCTCACGCGCCAGGCTTTCCCAGCTTCGGTGCGTCGCGATGCACCGAAGGCCATTGTCGTCGAGCATTCGCCGCGCTTGTTCGGCGGAGACGGCGGGCGTCTCACCGCCCATCGCCCCGACGGCCGAGAGCTGTACGGCGGGGTAGCCGATGGCGCTGATGCGGGCGAGCGTAGCGGCGAAGTCGGCGGCCGTGCCGGTGAAATCGCGTACGGTATACATCTGGGCGGCAAGTTGGGATGTGAGGGCGTTCATTGGATGTCTGCCTTCCTGATGCAGAAGAGGCCCGGCCCTGATAATCAGGACCGGGCCTTGAAAGCAGCCGTATCTACCGGCGCTGCGTGTCTTCCTCCTGCCACTGCCGCTTCCACCACTTATCGGCGGCGGAGAGATCCGGCAGGTTGAGTTCTTGTGCGTGGTCCGCCCGCAACCGGGCGCGGGCCGCCTGGATATGCAGGCGCCGGGCCAGTTCTTCCATCGTCTTCTCGGAACGGCTAAGGAAGCGCGTGTCGCGCCGGACACACTTCCAGAGGGCGATGCGGGTCCGCAGGGGGATCGCCTCCTCGGCCATAGGATTTCGGCGTTGTGCCGGGACATGACGTTGTAACATCTTGGTCAAACCTCGTCACCACTGTATTGTTTGTTTGGTTTCGTTTCTCGTACACTCAGATTATACCCTATTCGCACTCTGCCGAACGGTTTGCGCTATTTTGGTGCGCCGTAGATCAGCATTGGCTGCTTGATATAGAGCATCCCCTGATGCCGGCTCGCATCCGCGCGTGAGTCAAGGAGGAACAGGGTGTCCACAGTGATGGGGTAATGAACATGCCCATCATTGGCCCCACCCCAGTGGCCGAGGGTTTCGCCGGGCGATAGGACGAGGTCGAAGGCGACGAAGCGCCAGCCGCGCCAGTCTACCGGGAGGCCGTTGACTTGCAGCGTCTGCCCTGTCGTGTCCCGGAAGCGCATATTAGCCAGGTTGCCGCTGCCATCCCCGTAGACCCATAAGCCGAGGCCGAGCGGCCGGCCCGGCAGGACGGCGGGCTGCCCCTCGGCCACGCGGACAAAAGACCAACCGGGCGCGAATTGGTAGTTCAGGAGCAGGGCCGGACCATGTCCAAGCGCGGCAGCGGCCTGATCGAGATGCACGGCCGAAGGGACTTTTGTGTCGCCATCCAGCAGCGCATGAAACGACGGCAGGGTGGCCGGATAAGGAATAAAGCGGGTCACCGGGAGATGGGCGACGAGGCGGCCCTGCGCGTCGTGCAGAAGGAAATCTGCGCCGAGGCGAGGGTCTCCCGGCGAGGTCACATCTAGTCCCGTCTGGCCCGGCGTCAGCAATACCGGCAGTGAAGATGCCAGACCGCCCGGCGCGAGGCGCAACCGACCCGCAAAGGCCGTCCCCGCCGGGTTTGCGATGTGTACCTGGACGCTGTGGCCCGTCAGCGGAGCGACTGAGAGTGTCAGCGGGTCGGTCGGTATGAATGTGACATCCTGCGAGTATGGCTGCCGGACACCGTCGAGCACCAGAGTGACTTGCACCCGTGCCGGAACGCGGGCCAGACCAGGCAGGGGGATCTCCCAGCGCCGCGTTACTCTAGGCCCTGTTGCGCTCTCTCGACTCGCGGCCGACCTGGGCGCGGTGCCCAGCACTGTCACGGAGGCCAGCATCTGGGCGCGATGCTGGCGACTATCGGCGTTATCGTATGCCAGAACAAGCATCGGCATTTTCCCTGCCGAGTAGAACTCATCCTGCACCGTGGCCGACCAGGACGCGGCGGCGCGCAGGGTCACGTCCCCACCCGCCTCCTGGTATTGCGGGCTGCCGGTCAGGGTGAGACGCCTGCCGCTGGGCAGCGAGACAGCGTGGTCCGGCCCCGTCGTCCAGAAGGCCACCTTCAAAGCGGCCCCTTTGGTGAACAGCAGCAGGTAATCTTTGTCCGACGCCAGCGGGAGCCGCTTGACGAACCGATACCCGCCCAAGGCCTGCGTCAGCCTTTGGGCCGCCTCGAACGCGGGCTTGGGCGTGTAGTCATTGTAGACAGTTCCGAAGTGGTGTTCGCCGTCCTTCGGGTCCAGCCCGTCATCGTGCCAGTCATACCAGATGCTCAGGCGTACCCCTTCGGCCAGATTGGAAAGCCATTCCCGCGCCAGGTATTGCCCCTGCTGCTCCGCGGTGATACTGACCGAGGTGTAGCCCCACTCGGACGAGATCAGCGGGATGGTTTTGCCTTTCGGCGCGTACTTCTGGATGAGGCGACGCACGGCGGGATAGTCCCCCGCCGCGCTTTCGGGCCGTTCGCTGCGATACGGGTGCAGCGAAACGGCATCAATGTAGCGCAGCAGGCCCGTCTGGAAGACGCTTTCCAGGAAGTCTAGGGGGGTGCCCAAAGGGCCGGGCGCCGTGCCGGGCGCCAGCACCGTCGCGTTCGGATCAGCCTGCTTAATGGCGCGCGCCGTCTCGAAGGCCAGCCGTCCGTACTCGGCGGCGTTCGCCTGCGGTTTCCAAAAGCCGCCATTTGGCTCATTCCAGATCTCCCATAGGATCGGCTTGCCCTTGTAGTGCGTCACGGCGGCGGCGGCGAACCGGGCAAAGGCGGCCCGCGCCTCGGGTGTGCGCGGCGCACCCGTCTGGTAAAGATCGTTCCCGTAGTCCAGGATGAACAGAGGCCGGATGTTCCGCGCCGTCAGCCCGGCGAGAAGCGTGTCATAGGCCGTAAAGTCGTACTGGCCCTTGACCTTCTCGATGGCGTCCCATGCGAAGTCCATGCGGACCCAGCCGAAGCCACCCGCCTGAAGCCCGTCCAGGTCGCGCGCCGGTGCGCCGGTGAAATGGATGTTGACGCCGACGCACTGCGGGACGACCGGCGGCGGCAGGGCGTCAGGCCAGGCTGGCATGCTGAACAGGACCATCCACAGAAAACCGAATAGGAACGCTTTTGCTCTCATGATAACCCCTCTCCGCCGATGGGGACGGCCGGGATCGGCCAGTTCGCGCGCCAGACCGAGTCCTCAGCAGGCGGCTCGTCCCCCTCCCACATCTGCATCGTCTCGAACTCCATCAGGCGCGGAGCAACGACATCGCCCCACAGCGCTTCCACCTGGGCGAAGGTTTTGAGCCGCTGACTTGGCGCCTCCGAAGCATGGGCCGTAAGCAGTTCCTGCCCTTTCTTGACCAGCCAGCGCACCTCATCGGCGACCATCCGCTCGCCGACCCGGCGGTCCGAGTCAAAGGCGCTCGGCCCCAGGGCGAAGTGCGTCCCCGGTTCGCCGCGGTCGGGCAGGCGGGACACGTCTACACTTTCGGGTTCCAAGGCCCACAGCAGGGACGTTTCCACCTTGCCCGCGTGGTCCCCGGTGCTCCCATCAAAGCCGGGCGAGTTCGCCTCGAAGTCGGGCAGACCGTAGAGCCGCGCGCCGACGTGCGGCTGCAACAGGCCCAGCAGAGTCTTCAAGTCACACCAGTTCGGTCCGTAGTGCCCGGTCAGGAAAATGGCCGCCTGGAAGCCCAGCGCGTCGGCGGCGCGGACGTGGTAGCAGACGTTTTTGAAGTGCTGCCAGGGCGGCAGGGCGGTCAGCCACGACCGCTCGACCTCGCCGATGTTCCGCGCGGCCCACGTCCCGTAGCCGCCGATCTCGTGGATATGCCAGTAATCCGGCGGCGCGACGATGCCCCCACCCTCGCGCGCCGCCGAGCAGGCGACGGCATGGGCCTTCAGGCCGTCCAGCCCCAAAGCGCAGTGCGGCCCGTGCGGCTCACACAGGCCGTAAGGGAAGTAGACCAGGGGGCACTGCGCGAAAGCTTGTTCCAGTTCATCGGGAAACATGCGCTCCCAGCGGACTTCTCGCTTGCTCATTCTAGCCCCTCCCGCCGTTCAGGTAAGATGCCGAATTTATTCGGGAGGATTTGCACGGGCGACCTCTTCCTCCAGCGGGTGAAACTCTCGCTCAATCTCCATGTTTATGTCCCACATCTCGCGGCAGCCCTCGATGATGTTCTGACGCACAGCTTTCTCACGCCGCTTATTCAGCCATGTGGGAATATGCTCCGCCAGAAAGGCATAAACTTTCTTCTGCATCAGTGTACCAAGTCAGCCTGGATAAGAAAGGCCGCCCCTGAAACCAGGGG
>JANLUQ010000163.1:0-1991 GCA_031363565.1 Armatimonadota bacterium
GGGGGTGGCGATGCCGCCCGCGCTGAAGTTCGGCACCGGCAGCTTGCCGGTCCGGTGGATCTCGACCACCAGCTCATAGGGAGCACCCAGGTTCTTCGCCTCGGTCATCAGCTCCTCGAACGGCATGGCCTGGATGCGGCGAACGCCGCCCAGAACAGTCCGCATATGCCGCACGGCCTCCACGATGTTGCCCGAGCCGGCCTCGCCCTTTGTGCGGATCATCGAAGCGCCCTCGCCGATGCGCCGCAGGGCCTCGCCCAGATCGCGGCAGCCGCAGACGAAGGGGACTTTGAAGTCGTGCTTGGCGATGTGGAAGGCGTCGTCGGCGGGAGTCAGCACCTCCGACTCGTCCACGAAGTCCACGCCCAAGGCCTCCAAGATCTGCGCCTCGACATAGTGTCCGATGCGTGCCTTGGCCATCACCGGGATGGTCACGACATTCATGATGCTCTTGATCATCTTCGGGTCGGACATCCGCGCCACGCCGCCGTCGCGCCGGATGTCGGCCGGCACGCGCTCCAAAGCCATCACCGCCGTCGCGCCCGCTTCTTCGGCGATGATCGCCTGCTCCGGGTTCACGACGTCCATGATGACGCCGCCCTTGAGCATTTCGGCCAGACCCACCTTGGTCTTCCAGGTTGACTTCTGCTCTTCCGCCATGTCTATTACCGTCCTAATCTAAGATCAATCGGTCAGTACTATTCGCTGCTGATAGTTTACCCGAAATGGCGGTGAATTGGCAAGAGGCCAAGGCGCACCAAGGTAAATTCCCGGCGTTATCTTGTGTGGCCCGACACTATTTCGTCGGCCAGGGCATCGCCGCCATAGACATGGCGCAGCGCCTCGACAATTGCCCCGAAGTGGACGGCGACTGAGCGCGCCTGCGCGTCGGTGTAGGCATAACTGCCGCCCAGGGACTGGATGTTGCCGTCGAAGATCAGGCCGACGACCATGCCCTCCCTGTCCACGACCGGGCTGCCGGAGCTGCCGCCGACGATGTCCGCCGTGCAGACGAAATCAAAGGGCGTATCGGCTCTGATCTGCTTCTCGGCCTTGACCCAGGCGGGCGAGAGCTGGTGCCCGTTGAAGATGTGTCGCCCAGGCCTCGGTGATCGCGAAACCGTATTTCTGCTGAACCTGTGCCATCGGCATGCTGTTGTAGGGCCACATGCCCTCGTCCGCCCGCGCCGCCGTCACGCTGAAAATACCCGCAAGTCCTAACAGTACCCCGACTGCCCTCTTGCCCCTCATCTGCATATCGGCCCCTTTTTTCCTTCACACCTCTGCAAGCAGTCGCCGCAGCGACGCCAGGCACCATGTAATCTGTTCCTCTTCGATGACCAGTGGGGGCACGAACTCCAGAACCCGGCCGTCGCCCGCCGGCAGCACGATCAGCCCTTCGCGCAGGGCGGCGGGAACCAGTGGCAGCGCCCGGCCCGGCGTGTCGAACTCCAGCCCCAGCATCAGGCCACGCCCGCGCACTGCCGTGATCTGCGCCGGGAACTCGGACTGGAGCGCGCACAAGCCGTCCGCGAAGACCGCGCCCATTCGAATGGCCCGCGCCGGCAGGTCTTCCTCTTCCAGCACGTCCAGCGCGGCTAGGGCCGCCGCGCAGGCGAGTGGGTTGCCAAGAAACGTGCTGGTGTGCAGCGCCTCGCCCGTGGACTCGCCCCAGGCCGCCATCAGGCCCGCCGAGGCGACGCAGGCGGAGAGCGGCAGCCCGCCGCCCATCGCTTTCCCGACGCAGAGGATGTCCGGGACTATGTCCTCGTGGTCGCAGGCGAACCAGGCCCCCGTCCGGCCCCAGCCGGTGAAGATCTCATCCAGGATAAGGAGGGTGTTTGTCTGGGAGCAGATGTCGCGCAGGCCGCGCAGCCAGCCCGGCGGCGGTACGACGATGCCGCCGCGCCCTTGGATGGGTTCGGCCAGAACCGCGCCCGGCGTATATTCTGCCAAGTGCGCCCGAAGCTGTTCCAATGCGCATCCATAGG
>JANLUQ010000173.1:0-3648 GCA_031363565.1 Armatimonadota bacterium
AGTCGCGGGCGGCCTCGATCATCAGGACGCGGCGTGGGCGGTTGCGGGCGGCGTAAGTCAGGGGGTCGACGACGCGCAGACCATCCAGAGTCGCCGGATCCAGGGGCTGCGAATAGAGCCGCCGCAGGAGCCGGACGAGCAGGCTCTTCTGAGAAAGGTCCGGCACATCCCCACCCCCCAGCACGGCGACGCCCGCCGTCAGCCGCTCATCCTCCCCCATCGCCAGGTGCGCCACGATCGCGCCCAGGCTAATACCGACCACGCCCAGCCGGTGCGGGTCCACGCCGGGCTGAACGGCCAGCCAGGAGGTGACAGTGCGGACATCAGACGCAGCTTGCCCCAATGCCTGCACCGATGACGCGACGCTGCCCTCCAAATAAGGCGCGGCGGGGGCGACGCCGCGACGCTTCCGGTAGCCGTGGTAGGGGAGGTCCATCACGGCGCAGGCGATGCCCCTCGCGGCCAGGTGCTGCGCCAGCCGCCGCAGGATGGGGTCGCGTGCGCTCCCCCCACTCGGCGGCAGGGCGACGACGGCGGGCATCAGCTGAGAAGCAGGGGCGGCGGGGTAATAGACGAGGGTAATGAGATCTACGGTGGGAAGGCCGGATGGCGCGGCGCTCGGCAGCGTAACGGCGCGCGGGGGCGGAAGGCTATCAGCGCGGCAGACGCCTCCCGTGCAGAGCATCAACAGCATCAGCCAGAAGGCGATACGGAGGCGGTTGTCTCGGATGGTCATGCTAAACGGGCAGACCAAGACTCAGCCGTACCGCGTCACGCACCGCCCGGCAGTAGCGCAGCGCGGCCTGCGCGTCGGCCTTGTCTGCGTCCTTGCCGGGATAAACGATGCTCACGCCGAACGCTTTCAGCCCAAGCAGATCGGGTTCCAGAACGTGCCAGTCCGGCTCGATGGGAAGCAGAAGCGTGAGCAAATACGGTAGGTCATGTGTCTTCGGGAATGGAACATCAGCCTCCACAAGCCGCGCTTTGAGGTACTTCTCGGCGCTCTCGTGTGAGTGGAAGCAGGCGTGGTCGTAAACGGGCGTGTCCCACACCCGTATCGCCCGCCCCACGAAGAGCCAATCGCCTTCGGCTTTGTCAATCCACTGCTGTGTGATCTCCCGCATGAAGTAGCCTTTTTCTGTATTCTCTCTGAGCTACCGCGCAGCTTATGCCGCGACGGCGCGCTCTGTGAGCAGTCGCCCGTAGCGCGGCGGCGGGACTTGGTGCCCGTTTTCGCGCACGATGCGTATCCAATCGTTCTTTGCCTCATGCAGACGCGCCAGGGCAATCTCCGGGGTAGGACCATCTACGGCGCAGCCGACGAACTCGACTATCTGGGCGACGTAACACTCGTCATTCGGGCTATAGTAGACTTTGACCTCGTAGCCATCCATCTTTGTCTTCTCCCGTGTACTGGTCGAGGGCTTCGCGAACCTGCTCGACCTGGTAGCCTTTGGCCTTACCATCCCGGCGCGGCTGAATGTTCACCGGCGCAGGAACCAGAGGGTGTTTATAGTAGCGGTGGCTGGTCTTGGCGCTCTCCGTTCCCCAGCCAAGCCGCTCCAGGTAAGCCTCTAGCTCGGCATACTCAATGTTATTATCCGATCGACCGGCGGAAAGCTTGTCCCAAAACTTTGCCCACTTGCTCATCCCTGATGCCCAACCTTTCCAGCGAACTCCAGTGACGAAAGTATAACGCAGGCGGTCCGACTTGTCAACTACCATCCACGCAAAAGGGGCAGCCAGAAGGCTGCCCCTTGGCTCGTTACGCCGCCACGGCGTCTTTTTGCACCACAGGCGCTTTCAGGCGGGTAAGGATCTTCTCGCCGTCGCTGTCCACGAGGATGGTGTCGCCGTCTTTGAACTCGCGGCGCAGGATGCCGCTGGAGATCGGGTTTTCCACCATGCGCTGAATGGTGCGCCGTAATGGACGGGCACCATAGAGCGGGTCGAAGCCGGACTCGGCGATGAGCGTCTTGGCGGCCTCGGTGACTTCCAGGTGCAGCTTACGGTCAGCCAGCTGGCGCTCGGTGCCTTTGAGCATCAGGTCCACGATGCTCTTGATCTGCTCTTGATTGAGCGCGTGGAAGACGATGATCTCGTCTATTCTATTAAGAAGCTCGGGGCGGAAGTGCTGACGCAGCTGCTCGGTGACTTTGGCCTTCATCTTCTCATAGAGCGCGTCCTGCTCGTGCAGGGTGGCCCCGACCGGCATGGCCTCGATGAACTGGCTGCCGATGTTTGAGGTCATGATAACGACGGTATTCTTGAAGTCCACCGTCCGGCCTGTGCTGTCGGTCAGGCGGCCCGCGTCGAGAAGCTGCAGCAGGATGTTGAAGACGTCCGGGTGGGCCTTCTCGATCTCGTCGAGCAGGACGACGCGGTAGGGACGGCGGCGGACGGCCTCAGTGAGCTGCCCGCCCTCGTCGTAGCCGATGTAGCCGGGCGGGGCGCCGATGAGCCGGGCGACCGAGTGCTTCTCCATGTACTCGGACATGTCAATGCGGACCATGGCGTCGGGGTCGTCGAACATGAACTGGGCCAAGGCGCGGGCAAGCTCGGTTTTGCCCACCCCGGTCGGGCCGAGGAACAGGAACGAGCCGATGGGCCGGTTCGGGTCTTTGAGGCCCGCCCGACCCCGCCGGACGGCCTCGGAAACGGCCTCGATGGCGGCTTCCTGGCCGATGACCCGCTCGTGCAGCTTGACCTCCATGTTCAGCAGCTTCTCAGCCTCCTCCTCGAACATGCGGCTGACCGGGATACCCGTCGTTTTGGAGATCAGCTCGGCGATGTCGTGCTCGTCCACGATGCTGTCCACGCCCGACTCGCGCGTCCAGGCATCACGCCGCTCCGTAAAGGTGCGGCGCAGGGCGACCTCTTCGTCGCGGAAGCGGGCGGCCTTTTCATAGTCGCGGGCATCGGCGGCGGCCCGGCCCTCGGCGACCATGCGGTCCAGCCGGTCCTCCATATCCCGGATGTCCGAGGGCATGGATGACTTCTCGATGCGTATCTTGGACGCGGCCTCATCAATCAGGTCAATCGCCTTGTCGGGCAGGAACCGATCGGTGACGTAGCGATGGGAAAGCTCGGCGGCGGCGATCAGGGCCGAGTCGTCAATCGTGACTGTGTGGTGGGCCTCGTACTTATCGCGCAGGCCGCGCAGGATCTCGACCGTATCGGCGACCGACGGCTCGCCGACGACGATGGGCTGGAAGCGGCGCTCTAGGGCGGCGTCCTTCTCGATGTTCTTGCGGTACTCGTCTAAGGTGGTCGCGCCGATGCACTGGAGTTCCCCGCGCGCAAGGGCGGGCTTCAGCATGTTGGAGGCGTCCATCGCTCCCTCCGCCGCGCCTGCACCGACGACGGTGTGCAGCTCATCCAGGAACAAGATGACCTGACCGGCGGCTTTGCGAACTTCATCCATGACGCCCTTTAAGCGCTCCTCGAACTCGCCCCGAAACTTGGACCCGGCGACAAGCGCGCCCATGTCCAGGGCAAGCAGGCGACGCCCACGCAGGTTCTCGGGCACGTCGCCCTTGGCGATCTTCAGCGCCAGCCCCTCGGCGATGGCAGTCTTGCCGACGCCGGGGTCGCCGATCAGGACCGGGTTGTTCTTGGTGCGGCGCGAAAGAATCTGGATAGTCCGCT
>JANLUQ010000180.1:0-4922 GCA_031363565.1 Armatimonadota bacterium
GGCACCTTGTCCTGCAACACCCCGATGCAGCGCCTGGCAGAACGCTCAGGCATGCAGCTCGAGGCCACCCGTCGCGCGCAGGAGATCGTCGACGGCCGGCCAGTGGACATCCTGTACTTCGCGAGGTTCACCGGTGCTGCCTGAGCTGCCCGCACCCCTGGCGGTGGTGTGTCACGACGCCGGCGCGGCCAACCACGTGCTGGCGTGGCTCGAGGCCGCCCGGCCGCAGTGCCGGGCGTACGTCGAAGGGCCCGCAGCGCACCTGTGGCAGCAGCGCCGGCCACCTTGCCGCAGCGCGGCGTCGCTGCAGGAGGCCCTGGACGGCGCCGTGGCGCTGCTCAGCGGGACCGGCTGGGCCAGCGACCTGGAGCACGACGCGCGACGTGCCGCGCGCGAGCGCGGCATCCCGTCGGTGGCGGTGATCGATCACTGGACCAACTACGAAATGCGCTTCGAGCGTCACGGCCGCACGGTGCTGCCGGACGAGATCTGGGTCACCGATGAGCATGCGCTCGCCGAGGCTCGGCGCTGCTTTCCCGGCCTGACGGTGCGCCAGCAGCCGAACCATTATCTGCAGGCGCAATTGCGCGATATCGCACCCCTGGACCAAGCCGGGCCCGACCTGCTGGTCGTGCTCGAGCCGGCGCGCAGCACTTGTGGTCGCGACAACGCGGGTCAGGGCGAATTCCAGGCCCTGAACTACCTCGCGGCAAACTTGCCGCTATTGGCGTTGTCGGCCGGCGCCGCGATCCGGCTTCGTCCTCACCCTTCGGACGCGCCTGGAAAGTACGACGCCTGGATCGAAGGGCATGCCCACCTCGACGCAAGGCTCGACGACGCGCCAACGCTCTCCGACGCGATCTCGCACTGCGCGAGCGTGGCAGGATGCGAGTCTTACGCCCTGGTGCTGGCGCTGGCCACCGGCCGGCGCGTGGTGTGCACGCTGCCACCTTGGGCGCCGCCCAGCCGGCTGCCGCAGCCGGGCCTGGTCCAACTCAGTCACCTCTGCCAACCCGCTCACCCCCGATGAAATACTGCTCGCGTTGCCTGCAGCCCGACACGCGCCCTAACACGCTCTTCACACACGCCGGCATCTGCCCGGCCTGTGACTACGTCGAGCGTTTGCAACAGGTCGACTGGCAGGAGCGCTATGAAATCATGCAGGACCTGCTGACACAGTTTCCGCGCCCGTCGGGGCAGGGCTTCGACTGCATCATCGGCGTCAGCGGCGGCAAGGACAGCACTCGCCAGGCGCTGTGGGTGCGTGACAAGCTGGGCCTGAAGCCTCTGCTGGCCTGCCTGAGCTACCCGCCCGAGCAGGTCACACAGCGCGGTGTGGACAACATCTCCAACCTCATCGAGTTGGGATTCAACGTCGTTATTTCGGCGCCGGCGCCGGGCACCTGGCGGCGCCTGATGCGCGAGTCATTCTTGCGCTACACCAACTGGGCCCGCTCGACGGAACTGGCGCTGTTCACCTCAGTGCCGCAACTGGCCATCCGCTATGGCATCAAGCTCATCCTGTGGGGCGAGAACCCGGGCTTGCAGCTTGGTGACCTGAAGACGCTCGGGCGCACCGGCTTCGATGGCAACAACCTGCGGTACATGAACACGCTGTCGGGCGCGGCGCTCGACTGGATGCTGCAGGCTGGCGTCGAACCGCGCGACCTGCTGCCCTACCGTTACCCCTCGCCGGAGGATTTCGACGCGCACGGCCTGCAGATCGTCTACCTCGGCTGGTTCCTCGGCGACTGGTCGCTCATCAACAACGGGCTGTATGCGGCCGCGAGCGGCCTGCAGGTGCGTACCGACACGGTGGAGAACACCGGCGACCTGCGCGGTGTGACGTCGCTCGACGAAGACTGGGTCACGCTAAACCAAATGATCAAGTACTACAAGTTCGGTTTCGGCCGTGTGACCGATTACGTGAACGAGGAGATCCGCCTGGGACGCCTGCCGCGGCCCGACGGCATCGCGCTGGTCGAGCGCTACGACGACGCCTGCGCGCCCGAGTACATCGCCGGTTTCGCCGACTACATCGGCATCACGGTCGACGACTTCTGGAAGCAAGTGCGCGCGGCGGTGAACCCGCGCCTATTTCGCTTCGGCGACGGGGGGCGCATCGAGCGGCGCTTCAAGGTGGGCGAAGGCCTGGCGGTGGAGGCCGCATGACCTCGCGCGCGAGCCGGCGCACGATCGGCATCGTCGATTACGGCGTGGGCAACCACACCTCCGTATGGCGCGCGCTGCACGCGCTGGGCTATCGGTGCCGAGTGAGCGCCGACCCGGCAGTGCTGGACGCAACCGACCTGCTGCTGCTGCCCGGCGTGGGGGCGTTTCCGCCAGCGATGGAAGCCCTGCACCGCCACGACCTGGTGGGCTACCTGCAGGAACAGGCGCGCAGCGGCAAGCCGTTCGTGGGCATCTGCTTGGGCATGCAGTTGATGGCTGACGCCTCCAGCGAGTTTGGTACTACGGCCGGACTTGGCCTGATTCCAGGCAATGTCACGCCCCTCGAACAGGCCGCCTGGCACATTGGCTGGAACTCGATCGAAGCGGTGGGCGGCGATCCGCTTCTGCGCCCCAGCGACGGGCAGTCGATGTACTTCAACCATTCCTACGTCTTCGAGGCCCCGCTCGAGTACCGAATCGGCTTGGCGCGACTGCAGCGGCCGCTCACGATCGCGGTGCGGCGGGCCAACGTCGTGGGGCTGCAGTTCCATCCCGAGAAGAGCCAGGACGCCGGGCGGCAGGTGCTGCGCAACGTTGTCGAGGGCCTGACCCATGCTTAAGAAACGCTTGATCGGCGTCATCACCGTGCGCCAGGGCTGGGCCGTGCAGTCCTTTGGCTACCGTCGCTGGCTGCCGCTGGGCAAGCCCGAAGTGCTGGCCCAGAACCTCGATCGCTGGGGCGTCGACGAGATTCTGCTGCAATGCATCGACCGCTCGCGCAGCGGCATCGGGCCGGACTTCGCGCTGCTCGATCGCATCGGCCGGGCGGGCCTGTCCACCCCGCTCATTTATGCCGGTGGCATTGCCACGCCGCAGCAGGCCTCGGCCGTGGTGCAGGCCGCTGCCGACCGGGTAGTGGTCGACGCGCTACTGCACGATGATCTGGGCGCCGTGCAGCGCATTTCCGGTCACCTGGGAGCGCAAGCGGTGATCGCGGCACTGCCGCTTGCGCGCGACGGCGGTGCCCTGCAATGGCTCGACCACCGCAGTGGCCGGTCAGGCCCTTTGCCCGCCCCGGTGCTGGATCTGCTGCGCGACGGCGTGATTTCCGAATCGATGCTCATCGACTGGCGCCACGAAGGCCGCCCGGGCGGGTTCGACGAGCTGCTGCTGAAGGACTTTCCGCTGACTGATGTACCGCTGATCACCTTCGGCGGCCTGAGTGAGCCGGCACAGATGCGCGCGCTACTGCGCACACCGCGCGTGGTAGCCGTGGCAGTGGGCAACTTCCTGGCCTATCGCGAACACGCCGTGCAGTCCGTCAAGCAGCAACTCGGCGGCATCACGCTGCGCCCGCCCGTCTATGCCGGTTCCGGCAAGGCCTGACACTCATGATCAAGCCCTACACCTGCCGCCGCTGCCTCTACACCACCGACCACCCGCTGGGCCTGACGATCGACGACGAAGGCATCTGCTCGGGCTGCCACATCCACGAGGAGAAGGACAGCCTCGACTGGGACGCGCGCTGGCGCCGGCTCGAAGACCTGGTGGCCCCCTACCGCGTGGCCGACGGATCAGCCTACGACTGCATCGTGCCGGTGAGCGGCGCCAACGACTCGCACTTCGTCGTGCACTTGGTCAAGGAGCGGCTGGGCATGAACCCGCTGCTCGTGAGCTACAACAAGCTGTTCAACACGCCGCTGGGAATTCGTAACTTGGCCAACCTGCGCATCCGGTTCAACTGCGACCTGCTGCTGCAGAACGTGAACCCTGTATCGGTGAAGAAGATCACCCGCGCCACGCTGCGGCAGTTCGGCAGCATGTATTGGCATTGTCTGGCCGGGCAGACGGTCTTTCCGGTGCAGACCGCCGTGCGCTACAAGGTTCCGCTGATCATCTGGGGCGCTCACCAGGGGCTCGAACAGGTAGGCATGTTCTCGCACGAGCACGAGGTCGAGATGACCCGCCGCTACCGCAAGGACCACGACCTGATGGGTCGCGAAGCCGACGATCTGCTGTCGATCTTCGACACACTGAGCGAAGACGACATCTGGCAATACCGCTACCCTGACGACGCCGAACTGCACGCGGTGGGCGTGCGCGGCATCTATCTCGGCAACTTCGTACGCTGGGATCCGGTCGCGCAGCATCAGCAGATGGTGGCGACCCACGGCTACCGGTGCGCCCGATTCGCGCGCACCTTCGACACCTTCGATCATGTCGACTGCTTCAATTTCATGGACCTGCACGATCACCTTAAGCTGGCCAAGCACGGCTACTCCAAGGTGACCGACCACGCCTCGCGCGAGATCCGGCACGGCCGCATCACAAGGGAACAGGCGCTGCGTCTGGTCCGCAGGCACACGCACCAACCGCTCGAATACGTCGACCTGTTCTGCAAATGGCTGGGTATAGATCCGGACGGGCTCAGGTTCATCGTCAACTGCCACCGTAACGCCGAGTTCTGGCGGGAAGACGAGCCCGGGCGCTGGGTGTCACGCGCAGGCGCGCAGGCTGTGGCGGCCGAACCTGGCGTGATTGCGGACGTTCCGGACTGGCTGGCCACCAGTTCTCTGTTGCTGGACGAGCGGCGACGCTACATCACTGTGGGCAAGGGCTACCCGCTTGAACGCGTCCGGAATCAACCATGATTGCCTGGCCCCTCGTCGTTTCGTGTGGCAAGCAACATTCACAATAGGCGGTCGCAGTCGGTCCCTGTGGGCATGTGGGCAAGTCGCGTGAGCGGCTTG
>JANLUQ010000239.1:0-3304 GCA_031363565.1 Armatimonadota bacterium
GGAGAGGATTCCTTGACCCCGCCCCCGCGCATCGGGTATGCTAAGGGCTATGCGAACCTTTGCCGCCATGGACATTGGCACCAACTCCGTTCGGCTGGCCGTGGTGGAGGTCAAGACCAACCAGACCTGGACAACCTTGGCGTCCCAAAAGCAGGTGGTCCGGCTGGGGGAGGGGGAATTCGATCAGGTCCCCGCCAGCCCCAAACGGGACGAGGGCGACAGCGGCGGACACTCGCTGACCGAGGCGGCCATCGCGCGCGGCGCTTTGGTCTGCGCGCGCTTCGCGGAAGTGGCGCGTGGGTTCGGGGCCGAGGAGATCGTCGCGCTCGCCACGGCCGCCGTCCGGGAGGCCGATAACGGGGATGAGTTCGTCAAGCGCGTCCGCGGCCTGGCCGACCTGGATGTCCGCATCATTTCGGGGCAGGAAGAAGCGCGGCTGATCTATCTGGGCGTCGTCAGCGGGGTTGATCTGCCCCCGGGGGAGCGCGCCCTGTTTATGGACATCGGCGGCGGCTCGACCGAGCTGATCGTCGGGGACAGCCAGAACCACACTTTTCTCGACAGCCTCAAAATGGGCGCGATCCGTCTGACGGCAGAGGGAGTTCCCGACCCATCCAAGCCCGTCACCCCTGCCGCCTGGGCCGAATTGCAGCGGCGCGTCCGCTCCCTCCTCGTTCCCGCCGCCCGCGCCATCAGCCGGGCCGGCTTTTCGGTCATGTACGGCTCGTCGGGGACCGCGCAAAACCTCGCTGAGATCGTCGCCAATGCCGCTGCCATGCCGATACCGACCTCCTTCCGAAATTACGACCTCTCCTTGGCCGATGTGCAGGCCGCCACCAAGCGGCTGTGCGCGCTGACACTGGAGCAAAGGCGGCGTGTCCCCGGCATCAACCCGGAGCGGGCCGACATCATCATCGGCGGCGCAGCCATCTTGCAGACCGTCATGGAGACGGTCGGGGCGACATCCATCCGCATCAGCGACCGGGGCCTGCGCGAAGGGATCATCGTGGACCGGCTCCGGCGCAGCCCTCTAGCCCCCGATGCGGCTGATGGCGCGGGCGGAGCGGCGGACAGCGCCCGGCGGCGCTCCATCGGCCAGCTCATGGCGGCAACCGGCGTGGATGAGGCGCATTCCGCCCACATCGTCCGCCTCTCGCTGGCTCTGTTCGACCAGTGGAAGGTATTGGGCCTGCACGATTATTGCCCGGTCCGCGAGCTGCTGGAATACGCCGCCCTGCTGCACGATGCGGGCTTTTTCGTCTCCCACACCGACCATCAGCAGCACTCCTACTATTTGATTCGCCACTCCGAGCTGCTCGGCTTCAATGACCGCGAGATCGAGATCATGGCGAGCCTGGCTCTGTACCACCGCAAGGCGACCCCGCGCCGTAAGCACGCGCCGTATGCGGGTCTAGACGCCAAAACGCAGCGCGTGATCCGCGTCCTGTCCTGCGCTTTGCGCCTGGCGGAAGCTTTGGACCGCAGCCATTTGATGCTGGTGCGGGACATCTCCTGCGAGAAGCTGGCCCAGCCCGATCGTGTGCGGATGACGCTCTTTGCCTCCGCCGACGCCCAGCTAGAGGTGTGGGCGGCGGAAGGACAGGCGCCCGCCTTCGAGAAGACCTTCGGCCTGCCTCTGGAAGTCCGGTGGCAGGCGGTTTTCCCCGAAAAGGAACCGGCAAAGGCAAACGATTTCGCGGTGGGAGCGGTATAAGAACCTAGCCCTGGTGCTCATAGCGGAGTGGATTTCTAGAAAGCAAACATCGATGATACGAATCAAGCAGACCATTTTCTTCGCCGTCTCGGCCTCTATCGCCGTGGCCGCCATCGCTTTCGCGCAGGCGAAGCACACGATGGACGCCGCCGCCCCGACCGTCGGCTCCCCGGCCCCATCTTACGCGCTCCCCGACCAGGATGGAAAGACGCACACGCTGGCCGCCGATAAGGGCAAGGTCGTTCTGCTGGCCTTCTACCCTGCGGACTTCACCGGCGGCTGCACCATCGAGGCGCACTCCCTCTCGGCGGCCTACCCCGGCCTCAAAGCCGAGGGCGTGACGGTCTACGGCGTCAGTGTCCAAGATGCCAAGTCGCACAAGTCGTTCTGCACCTCGGCGGGCATTCCCTACGCCCTGCTGGCTGACACGCAGAAGACGATGACGTCCGCCTACGGTGATCTGGTCCCCGGTGCGGGCTTCGCGAATCGCACGACTTACATCATCGGCGCGAATGGCAAGGTCGCGTTCGTAGACAAAGACGTCGATGGCCATCTGAGCACCTGCGGCGCAGATTGGATCACCTGGGTAAAGGCGCATCGGGAGATCAAAGGTAATGTGGCCGCACCCGCCGCTGGTGTGCAAGCCGCCGCGCGCGTTGGCTTTGCCGCGCCCTCCTTCTCGCTCACCGACGCCGTGACGGGACAGGCCAAGTCGCTGCCCGCGCTGGCGCAGGGCAAAAAGGCCACCGTGGTCATGTTCGTCTCCACCCGCTGCCCCGTTTCCAATGCCTACAACGAGCGCATGACGATGCTGGCGAAGAAGTACAGCGCCCAGGGCGTGTCGTTCGTCGGCATCGACTCGGACCAGAACGAGCCGAAAATGGAAGTCGCCTCGTTCACCAAGCAGCAGAGCTTCCCGTTCCCCGTCCTGGTGGACCCCGGCAACAAGGTCTCTGATGCCTACAGCGCCCATGTGACGCCCGAAACCTATGTGATAGACAACAAGGGCGTCCTGGTCTACCACGGACGCATTGATAACGACATGGACATGGCGAATGCCAAGACGCACGAACTGGCCGATGCTTTGGACGCGGTCCTGGCCAGGCAGCCCGTCGCCAAGGCGCAGACCAAGGCGTTCGGCTGCTCGATCAAGCGGGGCTAAGATGAGGACCAGTGTTCCCACCATCCTGGGCCTTCTGCTGACGGTGACGGCGGCCCATGCCGCCGTCACGCCCGCTGACGCGCCTGCTCTCAAAAGAGCGATCGCCGCGCAAAGGGGCCATGTCGTCCTGGTCAACTTCTGGGCGACCTGGTGTGGGCCGTGCGTCGCCGAGTTCCCGGCCATCGTCAAGGTGGGTCGGCAGTACAAGGCGCAGGGCCTTTCCGTCATCGCCGTGTCCGCCGACTCGGCCAAAAGCCTGCACACGAAAGTGGAGCCGTTCCTGGCGAAGCAGGGGGCGACGTTCCCAGCTTATCTGGAGAAGAGCGCAGACCCGGAAGACTTTATCAATGCGCTCGACCCGACCTGGCAGGGCGATCTGCCCCGGACCTATATCTACGACCGGCAGGGCCGACGAGTAAAGACGCTGG
>JANLUQ010000246.1:0-1811 GCA_031363565.1 Armatimonadota bacterium
TCCGAGGGAGGGGTGGCGAACTTGTGAGACGGGGTAGGAGCGCTTGAGGAGACCACCTATGCCCGACATCCGCGACATCCAGATCTTCCCTGACCAAGCCGCTCTCTCTGCGCATGCTGCCGACCTGTTCGTGCAGGCGGCACGGGGGGCGGTCGCGGCACGTGGGCGCTTCACCGTCGCCCTGACCGGCGGGTCCAGTCCCCATCAGACCTACGAACTGCTGGCGCAGGCCCCACGGTCGGCTCAGATAGAGTGGGCGAATGTCTTCGTCTTCCTCGGTGACGAGCGCTTTGTCCCCACTGACGATGAGCGGTCCAACTACGGCATGTGCAAACATCTTCTGCTGGACCATGTGCCGGTCCCGGCCGCCCAGGTCCTGCCCATCCCCACCGGCACGGCCACTCTCCGGGAGACCGCTGCCGAGTACGCGCAGACCCTTTCCCGCGTCTTCGCCCTGCCGATCGGCGGGCCACCGCCTGCCCTGGATCTAATTCTTCTCGGTGTGGGCGATGACGGCCACTGCGCGTCTCTGTTCCCCGGAATGCCCACACTGCATATCGCCGACCACTGGGTCGTTTCCAGCCCGCCCGGCACGCTGCCGCCGCCGGTAGACCGCATCACCTGCACGTTTCCCCTCCTGAACGCCGCCCGGCAAGTCCTATTCCTTGTCAGCGGCGCGAAAAAGGCCGCGCCCGTGCGCGACATCTTCGAGGGCGGGGCTGGCCTGGACCAGCACCCGGCGGCAGGCGTTCAGCCCACATCGGGAGTGCTGACATGGCTTCTGGACGAGGCGGCGGCCAGTCTGCTGACGAACAAGTGACACGCCAAGCTCCGCTGGGCGACGCGGACTGTCTGCTGATGCTAGACGCTGACCTTGCCATCTTGGGGACGAGTGCGGCAGGGTATGACCGCTACGCACAGTCCATCCGCGAAGAATACGCCTGGGTATCGGAGAGTGATTCCCATACAGGCCGTCGGCGCATGCTGGATAGCTTCCTCGGGCGTAAACGTCTTTATTACACCGACGCGCTGCTCGGGCAGCGTGAGCCGATGGCGCGGGTAAACCTGTGCCGGGAGACCGACGCGCGAACCTGCGCTGGGAGAGCGAGTGGCTGACGAACCTGCAAAATCCCTGGCTGGAGCCGGCAACGTCCGGGACCACCTCGCCAACGAGCGCACGTTCCTGGCCTGGGTGCGGACCTCCATCGCCCTGCTCGGCTTCGGCGTTCTGATCGCCAAGCTGCGCTTCCTGGAGATCGCTCCTACTGCCGGGGTCCGCTCGACCCGGCTTGGCCTGGCCTTCGCCTGCGCGGGTGTGCTAACTCTGCTGCTGGCGGCATGGCACTACGGCCAGACCCGGCGAATGATCGACGGCGGCGACTACAGGGCGGCGACACACCTGATTTTCGTGTTCTCCGCCGCCGTTTTCGGACTGGGCCTGGCGAGCGTCCTCTATCTGCTGACGCTCTTCCGATAACTCCTCTGCGCCAATCACCCAAATTGGGTGAATTCAAGATACAACACATTGAGCCATAGCGTCATCGTGAACAGGATTAGATATTCCGCAGAGTAAAATTTGGCCTGAAAATTCCACAAGATGCTGTGTTATCGCCACCCAAGTAGGCACTATATCCATGGGAGCAAAATTGTTTCACGGAATATTTAATCCTACCGTCAACATAAAAGCCCTCGCATCAAGCGCCTTGGGACAACAATGCGTCGCTCACTAGTGAGCGTAGAAGCCCGCTCATTTATGCGCGTGGAGTTGTTACATAGTTTCAGTTTCCAGGTACAATAACGCCATGATGTTT
>JANLUQ010000248.1:0-6196 GCA_031363565.1 Armatimonadota bacterium
GTTTCTGGACGGCTTTCTGTGAAAGTGCGTGCCAGCGACGGAACCAAAGCATCGCCGCCGCCAACTTTACCATCCCCAGGTAGCGGTCCGCCAGTTTGTCATAACGCACCAGAACGGCACGGCAGCGGGACAGCCAAGCAAAGGTGCGCTCCACCACCCAGCGACGGGCAGGATGTTTCTTCTGGCCCGTTGCGTCCAGCTTCTCTTCACCGATGCGGCGGATATGGGCGGTGTAGCCGAACTGCGCAGCTGCCGCCTCGCCTGTCGGATTATCGTACCCTTTGTCCAGGCACAGGTGCTGCGGCTCCTGTTCGGTCGGCTTGGGCCGCTCGACCACGATGGCATCTAGGGTCAGGGCAAGCAGCTTGGTGTCTGGGGTGTTGGCCCCGCTGATGCAGGCCGCCAGGGGCCAGCCATTGCCTTCGACCAAGAGACTTTTCTTGACGCCCGACTTGCCACGGTCGCAGGGGTTAGGACCGACGCATTCGTCCTGACCCCCCTTTTACCCAGGCCACTGCCTGGAACGCCACGCGCCTTGCCCAAGCAGCCGTCGGCGGACTGCCAGTGCCAGTCTACGCCTTGAAGCTCATCGCACTTGGTCAAGAGGATGGCCCAGAGAATATCGAAGATGCCTTTTTGCTCCCAGCGCACGAACGCACGGTAGACTGTGGTTCGGTCGCCGAACTCAAGTGGCAGATGGTTCCACTGGCAGCCCGTCCGCAGCCGAAAGATGATGCCGTCGAAGCAACGGCGGGCATCAGCGCGTGGACGGCCCAGGCGATTGGGTGGATCGTAGACGGCTAGAACTTTTTCGATTAACTCCCAGAGCGTGTCGGGAGCGTTCCAGAGCGTTGGCAGTGGCTTTAGCTTAGGCGCGGCTTCTATGGGAGGGTCGGTTGTCTGTGGCGTCATGCCCCCAGTATCGGCGTTTTGCTGCTCTTTTTAGAGCCGGAACTTTTGCAATAGATTGTAACAATAGATTGTTAGTAACGGGCGGTGCAGAGATGGGCAAGAGGAATTTATCCCCGCGCCTATCTCTGCGTAACATCAGTGAATAACTGATGTTACGGAGTCCCGCCCTGAAGGGCAGGTCTGGGGGGCCTGCGGCCAACCGGTCTGCGACCGCAGGAGAAGTCTTTCTCTCCCGCCCGCAGGGCGGTCGGCGTCTCGCCCCCCAGACGGGTCGTTTACGGCCCGGCCACAGCCCGTGCATAATATCAGTTAATAACTGACTGATGTTACGCACGCACTGCCATGAAGCCCCGCCATGAAGCCCCGCCATGAAGCCCTGCCGCGAAGCCCCGCCGCGAAGCCCCGCCGTGAAGGGCAGGTCTGTGGGGCGCAGACGCCGACCGCGGAGCCGCTGCCCCTCGTAGGAACGGAGCAGGGTGAACACCTGACCCTGCGGGTGGGAGAGAACCCCCATCTTAATCTTCCGGTCGCAGACCGGTTGGCCGCAGGCCCCCCAGACCTGCCGTTTACGGAGCAACTGCACCCGACGGCGGGACTGCGTAATATCAGTGAATAGCGGGCGGAGCACACGAACGGTTCGCGCCTTCTTGCTGGACTGATTACCTCGCTCCAGGTCCAGCCCGCGCCCGCAGCTCTTCCTCAGCGCGCTTGCGGTGGTGCCGCAAGCAGAGGTTGACCGTGATGCGGCAGACCTATGTGTCCAGCCGCGAGCGTCCCTGGAACGTGGGGAGTGCGCGGTGGACCTCGATGAACGCCTCTTGGGTCGCGTGCCCTGAGTCTGGCGGCGCTCGCATTGACAGGGGGCGGCTCGATTCGGTACACTGAAACGCCCGACAACCCTACCTAGGAAAGACCCGCTTTGCCAAATACCAGCCTAAATATCGCCGTCGTCATCCCTGCCGGGGGCGGCGGGACCCGCCTGTGGCCGCGCAGTCGCCGCGAGACGCCCAAGCAGTTCCTCGACATCGTTAGCGAGCGCACTATGCTCCAGGAGACCACCGACCGGGTCCAGGACATGGTCCCGCCCGACCGGCTGTATGTCATCACCAATGCCCGGCACGCTGGGGCGGTCCGCGCGCAGCTTCAGGGCGTTCCGCCCGGCAACGTCGTCGGCGAACCCGAGGGACGCGACTCGGCCCCAGCCATCGGCCTGATGGCGGCGATATTAGAGAAGACGCAAGGGCCGGACACGGTCATGGTGACCCTGCCCGCCGACCACGTCATCCTGCATGAGTCCAAATTCCGGGACATCCTGCGCGCCGCCGCCGAAGTCGCTGCCGATGGCTACCTGGTCACACTGGGCATTCCCCCGACCGGGCCGGACATCGGCTTCGGCTATATCCAGAGCGGCGAGATGGTCCGCGCACAGACCGAGGCCAATGTTCCCGTCTACCTCGTGCAGCAGTTCAAGGAAAAGCCTAGCCGCGAAGTCGCCGAGCAGTATCTGCGCGACGGTGGCTACTACTGGAATGCCGGCATGTTCATCGCCTCCGTCAAGACGCTGCGGGATCTGTACCGGACCCACCTGCCTCAGATGGAGGAAGGCTTCGCCAAGATCGTCGCTGCCCACGGCACGGATGGCTTCGAGGCGACACTGAACGCCGTCTTCCCGACACTGGAAAAGGTTTCGGTAGACTACGGTATCGCCGAGAAGGCGGGCCGCGTGGCCGTCATCCCCGCCGACATCGGCTGGAACGATGTCGGCTCCTGGGAGCGCCTGGCCGAAGTGCTGGAAACGGCGGGCAAGCAGGACGCCGAGACCGGCAACGTCGTCGTCGGCCACTATGTCGGGGTGGACACGTATAGGTCGCTCATTTACAGCCCCGACCGCCTCATCGCCACCATCGGCATGGAAGACATCATCGTGATAGACACGCCCGATGCGACCTTGATCTGCCCCAAGTCCCGCTCGGAAGATGTGAAAAAGATCGTCGAGGAGCTGAAAGCGCGCGGGCGGCATCATCTGCTGTGACCCAAAAGACTCGTGGGGGCGCGATTCATCGCGCCCTTTCTCCTCCTGGCCCTTTTTCCTCCCGCTGTCTTCTCCCCTTTCACTAAAACCCTGTAACAAATGCCCGTTCCGGTTGTCAATAGTCCTAAGAGTACTACTGATAAAGGACGACGAATGATTGTTCCGATGGCGGATCTGCAAGCGCAGCACCGCGCGCTGAAGGATGAATTGACGGGGGCGTTTGAGCAGGTCATGGCTGCCTGCGACTTCGGTGGGCTGGGCGAGAACACCACCAAGTTGGAGCAGGAGATCGCCCAGACCTGCGGCGCGAAACATGGGCTGGGCGTCAACTCCGGCACGGACGCCCTGTTGCTGTCCCTGCTGGCGCTGGGCGTCGGGCCGGGCGATGAGGTGATCACGTCGCCGTTCACATACATCGCGACCGGCGAGACGATCTGCCTGGCGGGTGCGACGCCGGTCTTCGCGGATATTGATCCGCACACCTTCAACCTCGACCCCGAGGCCGCGCTGGCGAAGATCACGGACAAGACCAAGGTCATTCTCCCCGTCCATCTGTTCGGCCAGATTGCGGATATGACCCGCCTGCTCCAGATCGCTCGCCCGCGCCAAATCGCCCTGCTTGGGGATGCCGCCCAGGCGATCGGCGCGACTCACCGGGGCCTGCCCCTTGGGTCATGGGGCGATGCCAACACGCTGTCATTCTACCCGACCAAGAATCTGGGTGCCTGCGGCGACGGCGGCATGGTGCTGACCGACCGGGACGACTTGGCCGGTCTGATCAAGCTGCTGCGCTTTCACGGGTCCGGTGGCGGCTACTTCCACAAGCGGATCGGCTACTGCTCCCGCCTGGACGGTATGCAGGCTGCCCTGCTGCGCGTCAAGGCCCGCCGGCTTGACGACTGGAACCTCGCCCGCCGCCGGAACGCCGCCCTCTATGACGCCACACTGTGCGGCCTGGAGGGGCAGCTTATCCTGCCCTGCGCCGAGCAGGGCAACTACCACATCTACCACCAATACACCGTGCGCGTCCCCGAGGGCAGGCGCGAGGCCCTGCAAAAGCATCTGGCCTCGCGTGATGTGCAGTCGGCCATCTACTATCCATTGCCGATCCACTTGCAGGAGGCTTATGTCTTCCTGGGCTACAAACTCGGCGACCTGCCCGAAAGCGAGCGTGCGGCCCGCGAGGTCCTGTCGCTGCCGGTGCATCCTGAGCTGTCCCCCGAACAGGTCGAGTACGCAGCCGCAGCCGTCCGAGCGTTTTTCGAGTAGACTTACCGCCGAGGAGACACCCAATTTGAAGGCTATGATACTGGCGGCCGGCGTCGGCTCCCGCCTGGACCCGCTGACACGCGCGATCCCCAAGCCGATGGTGCCGGTCGTCAACCGACCCGTCATCGAGCACATCGTCCTTGACCTCAAGAAGCACGGCTTCGACGAGATCATGGTCAACCTGCACTATTTGGGCGACGTGATCCAGCAGGGGCTGGGCGATGGTGCGCGGCTGGGCGTTCATATCTCCTACGCCCAGGAAGACAAGCTGTGGGGCGACGCGGGCAGCGTCAAGCGCTCGCAGGCGTTCTTCGGCGACGAGACTTTTTTAGTCGTCGGCGGCGACGACATCTCCGATATTGACCTGTCGGGCCTGATGGACCTCCACCGCGAGAAGCGGGCCGCCTCCACCATCGCCACGACCGTTGTGGAAGACCCTTCCCAATTCGGCATCGTCGTGACCGACGGAGACGGCCGCATCACGCGCTTTCTGGAGAAGCCCAAAGGCGGCGATGTGTTTTCCAACACCGCTAACACGGGCGTCTATGTCTTCGAGCCGGACGTCTTCGACCTGATCCCACCGGACACCTTCTGGGGCTTCGGCAACAATGTCTTTCCCAGCCTCCTCGCCTCGGGCCGCCCCCTCTACGGCTTCGCCACGACATCCTATTGGAAGGACGTGGGTAATTTACAGGTCTACCGCCAGACCAATTTCGACGCCCTGGCCGGGCTGGTCCACCTGGACATCCCTTTGCGTCAGGAAGCACCCGGCGTCTGGAAGGGCGAGAACGTCACCCTCGACCCCACCGCCCAGATCGGCTCCCCCGTCGCCATCGGCAATAACGTCACCATCGGGGCCGGGGCCAAGCTGTTAGAAAACACCGTCATCGGCGACGGCTGCGTCATCGAGGCCGATGTCACACTCAAAGACACCATCCTGTGGGCGGGCGCGCATATCAGCCGGGGCACGCACCTAGAGCGCTGCGTCGTCGGCACGGGAGCCCAAGTCCAGTCCAACGTCGCCATCTTCGACGCCAACATCGTGGACCCGACGCGGCTGATGACGGCGAAGACATAATGAGAATCGAAGCCTACTACACTGGTCCTGCTACCGAGAAGAAACATCTGGCATCTCTGTAGCAGAAGCGGATTTTGGCGATGCAACTCTCGTAGGGGCGAACCTTGTGTTCGCCATCCTTCGCCACAACAAAAAGAGCGGCCCGGTGCAGATGCACCGGGCCGCTTTCTTGTGTCTGACACTTTGCACTTGACTACTTCTTGAGGATGTAGCCGGTCTTCCTCTTGTCGAAGCCCTCCAGTCACTTTCTGGAAGTGGGGTATAATCCTTGTCATGCGGATCATCGCCCGAAGCACGTTGCGCGCTTTCTGGGAGCGTCATACCGATGTGGAAGTGGCGCTCAGAGCCTGGTATCAGGACGCCGCTCAGGCGGAGTGGAAGACGCCGGAAGATGTCAAGAGCGTCTACGCCAGCGCCAGCATTCTCCCTAACAATCGCGTCGTATTCAACATCAAGGGCAACCAATACAGGCTGATCGTCGCTGTCAACTACAAGTTCGGCGTCATCTACATCCGCTTCATCGGGTCGCACCAAGACTATGACAAAGCCGATGCGGCGACTGTATGAATGAGACGGAGCTACCCATGAATTTACGCCCGATCAAAACTGAAGATGACTATAAGGCGGCCCTGACAGAGATCGAGCGGCTGTTTGAAGCCTCGCCGGAGACAGCAGACGGCGACCGTTTAGACATACTCACTATGTTAGTAGAATCCTACGAGGAACAGCATCACCCCATCCCGCCCCCAGATCCGGTGGCCGCTCTGGAATACTATCTGGAAAGCCGGGGCCTGACCCGCCGCGATCTGGAACCTTATCTAGGCAGCCGGGCACGAGTGGCGGAAGTCCTGAACCGCAGGCGCGCACTCACTATAGAGATGATCCGCCGCCTGCATCAAGGCTTG
>JANLUQ010000312.1:0-5597 GCA_031363565.1 Armatimonadota bacterium
CCCACCGCCGGGTCCAGTCTTGTCGCCCAACCGAGCCCGACAACCGCGACTCGGTTGTTTATATTGCTGCGCCGGCCAGGGCTAACTTCGTTATTTGGCCGCCCCTAATCCCGCCCCCGGGTCCCCTATTCCAATTCTTCAAATTCCTGGCCGAATTCCTGATACCGATGGTGCTGTTCCTGGCCCCGGATGTACTCCTGGACGCGCGGCAGTTCACATCTAGAGACGGCGAACGCCCCATAGCCGCCCTGCCATTTGAACCACTCGCCCGGTGCGATCTGGCGGGTGATAAGATGCGAGGAGGCGCCTTTTACCTGCTTGGCGATCGTGGCGACATCCACGGTGGTTGGGAACCGGACCAGCAGATGGACATGCTCCGGCATGACATACTGGGCGATCACTGCGACCTTGAGTTCGGAACACTCGGACCGAATGCAGGCACCGATGGCCCCCTTCCACTCAGGCAAGATGACGGGCTGGCGGTCCCAAGTCGCCCAGACCAGAGGAAGGTGCATCTGTGTGTACTGTGCGTGCATTTCCTTTGCTTCTCCTGTTCTTCCTTGACTGTTCTGAAAGGACTGTTCTGAAAGTCCATCCTAATCCCAACCTGCGAAGGCAGGTTCCGTGAACTCGTTGCCGCGACTTCAGTCGCCGGATCTTTGCCCTATTCTCTATGCCCCCTCCAGGGGCCGCGTCTCCGCCGCCCCGCCCATCCCCTGACCCTGCGACTGGCTCATGCTGCCCATCTTTTGCGACTGGGACTGTGACTGGCCCGCCGGACGCGCCAGCACCCAGGTGTCTTTAGAGCCGCCGCCCTGGCTGGAATTGACGACGTAAGAGCCTTTCCGCAGGGCCACGCGCGTCAGGCCGCCGGGGATGATGGTGATCTCCTCGCCCATCAAAATATAAGGCCGGAGGTCAATATGCCGCCCCTCGAAGCCCTCCACGTCCGGGACGAAGGCAGGCGCGCGTGAGATTTGGACGAGGGGCTGGGCGACGAAGTTGCGCGGGTCGGCCTTGATCTTCTCGGCGAACTCCGCCTGCTCGGCCTTTGTGGACTGCGGCCCCATCAGCATCCCGTAGCCGCCCGCCTCGTTCGCGGCCTTGACGACCAGCTTGTCCAGGTTCTCCAGGATAAAGGTGCGCTGGGCCGCGTCGGCGGACAAGTAGGTTGGGACATTCGGCAGCAGGGCGTCCTCGCCCAGATAATACTTGATCATGGCCGGGACATAGGAGTAGATCACCTTGTCGTCGGCGACGCCCGTTCCGACGGCGTTGGCGAGCGCGACATTGCCTGCCCGGTAGGCATTGATCAGGCCGGGGATGCCCAGGCTCGAATCGGGCCGGAACGTCAGCGGGTCCAGGAAATCGTCATCAATGCGGCGGTAGATGACATCCACCCGCTGCGCGCCGCGCGTGGTCTTCATCCAGACCAGGTTGTTGTCCACATAGAGGTCGCGGCCCTGCACCAGATCAATCCCCATCTGCTGGGCCAGGAAGGCGTGCTCGAAATAGGCCGAGTTATACTCGCCCGGCGTCAGCAGCACGACCGTTGGGTCATCGTTCTTGCGCGGCGAAACGTAGCGCAGATTAGTCAAAAGCTGCGAGGTATAGTGGTCCACGGCCAGGACGCGGTTCTCGCGGAACAGGCCGGGGAAGATGCGCGTCATCAGCAGCCGGTTTTGCAGCAGGTACGACACGCCCGAGGGCGAGCGCAGGTTGTCTTCGAGGATGTAATACGCGCCCTTGTCGTCCCGCACCAGATCGGTGCCACAGATATGGATGTAGATGTCTTTGGGGACAGGTGCCCCTAGAAACTCGCGCCGGAAGTGTTTCGCGTTGACGATCAGCTCGCGCGGCACGATGCCGTCTTTCAGGATCTTCTGGTCATGGTAAACGTCGTGCAGGAACAGGTTCAAGGCCTTGATTCGCTGGATCAATCCGCGCTCGATGCCCTCCCATTCCTCATGCGTGATGATGCGCGGGACGAGGTCCACGGGCATCGTCTTTTCCAGGCCCTGGTTGTCCCCATAGACGGTGAAGGTGACGCCCTGGTTGAGCATGCTCATCTCGGCCATTTGGGCGCGCTGCTTGAAGTCACGCGCGGTCAGTGACTCCAGAGTCGCGTGTAGGCTCCTGTAGTGCGGACGGGGCTGATTCGTGGGGAGAAACATCTCGTCGTAAAACCCGTCGAGGGTGTAGTGATCGAAGAGGGACATGGGATTTGCGGCGCGCTCCTGACTGTCTCACATTAGGCCGCGCGCCGTTGCGGGGGATAGGACATTATACCAAGCCCGTAAGAGTGTGTCAAGCAAGTGCGCGAGCGGGCGCAGGACCCTTGCCCGCCGGGCGTTTCAATCCCCGGATTTCTACAGAAGTCCTTGCAGGCCGTCCGCCGCCAGCAGGCCGACGGGCGATGGCCTTTCAGACAAGAAAGCCTCCATCGTCCGGTCTTCCGTCCTCTGGACGGTGGGCTTTTGTCAGCCTCGGGTTTCAACCCGTGGTCCGTGGCTCCAATATCAATTCTACGCCTGAAGCATTGCTACGGAAGATTTTAAGGATTGTGTCGAACAGGGTTTCTCCCAATCCGTGTTGTGCTTCCCTCAAACGGGCTGCAAAATGTTCCTGATTCGCAGGGTGCCCGTTCTTAATCCGCTCATGTAGCCACTGTGCCGTCTCTTCATAGCCGAGGCTGTGACGCGAAACGTCCGAGTGTTGCCAGTGGAAGATGCAGCCTTCATCGGGCGTTCCAAAGCCGCCATACAGGCAATCCTCAATGCCATCCAGATTGCCGCCGAAGTAGCCTCCTGGACCGTTGACTACCTCGCCCATGACTTTGTAAAAGCTTTCTAGTGATGTGATCTCTTCACCCGGAATGACGTAAATCTTCTTAAGCAAAGCATTCATCTCCGCTCAAACACCGCCATCTGGCTCGGCGCTCCGACCTCGGCGTCTTCCGGGCCGATGGGCAAGATACGAACCGCATACCCGAACCGCCCGCAGACGCCGTCGGCCCAGCCCTGGAACTCGGCGCGAGTCCACTCGAAGCGGTGGTCTTTGTGGCGGAACCGGCCTGCCGGCAGGGTCTCGAACTTCGGGTTATACTCGACATTCGGGGTCGTGATGATCACTGTTCCGGGCCGGGCGAACTCGAACAGGGCGCGGGCGAAGGCGGCCAGGCGGTTCGCGTCCAGGTGCTCGATGACTTCCACCACGGCGGCGGCATCGTAGCCGCCCAGCCGGGCGTCACGGTAGATAAGCGAGCCTTGAAGGAGCCTGATGCGCTCGCGCTGCATCGGTGGTAGGCGGTCGAGTTGCAGCTTGTCCTGGGCCATTTCCAAGGTCCGATAGGAGACGTCCATGCCTAAAATCTCGGTGAACTGCTTGTCGGCCAGCAGCAGGGACAGCAGGCGGCCCTCGCCGCAGCCGAGGTCCAGGACCCGCTTCGCGCCGCTCCCTTTCAGGGCGGCCAGAACTGCGCCGAGCCGCTGCTCGTGCAGGCTGATCTTCTTTTCGACCGCCTCCTCCTCGCGGTCGTGCAGGGTGACGGCCTCAGCCTCCGGCTCCTCCTCCTGCGTGAGCTGCGCCAGGGCGTCCTTCACAAGTGAGCGGCGGCCCTTGAGGTAGCGGTGAACGATAGTTTCTTTCTCTGGGTGCGCGGCCAGCCAGCCCTCGCCCTTGCGGATGAGCTTTTCCACTTCCTCGTCGCCGATGGCGTAATGCTTGCCCGAGTCCAGCGTCGGGATGAGGACGTACAGATGCGTCAGAAGATCGGCCAGGCGGACGGTGCCGGTCAGTGTCAGGGAGAAATACGGACTCTCGCCCCAGTCGGGGAACTGGGAGTCCAGCGGGTACGCCTGCAGGCCGACGGTGTACCCCAGCGGCTCGAACAGGCGGTGTAGGAACTCGGCCCCGCCCCGGCTCGGGACGACTTGAAGCCGCGCCTCCAGCGGCAGCGGCGTTTCAGCCAGACCGGGCCGGTCCTTGCAGCGCCCGCCAAGCGCGCTGCCGAAAACTTGGGCCAGGGCGACCGAGAGGAACGAGGAGGCGACATAAGGGCGGTCGTTGACATACTGCGCCAGTGTCCGGCCCTCACCACGCGCGCCTCGGACCAGGGCCACGGCATCCACATCCAGCAGCAGGGCCGCCGTGCAGGCGTCGTCGGAGACTTCGGGGTAGAAGACGTGCGCCTGCCCGAACGACAGGTCGAAGGACTGTGGACGGGCCGGGTTCTTATGCAGTAAGTAGCCCAGGTCGGTGGCGGGCGCAAGCGTCGTGCGGATGGTCAGCAGCATGAGGCATTATACCTGATGCTGCCGACAACCCCCATCCGGTCACAGCCCCACCGGGGCATCTACCGCTCGACCATGCCCATTCCCCGCTCGCCGTAGCGCGGGCCGGATGTCTGGGTCGCCAGGGCATCCAGCCGGGCCAGATCACCCACCGTCAGCGAGACGGCGGCAGCCGCGGCATTTTCTTCCAGGTATTTGAGGCGCTTGGTGCCGGGGATCGGGGCGATGTCCTTGCCCTGCGCCAGCAGCCAGGCCAGAGCGATCTGGCTAGGCACGGCGTCCTTGGAATGGGCGATGTCCTTGACCACGTCCACCAAAGCCATGTTCTTGGCGAAGTTCTCGCCCTGATAGCGCGGGTCGTTGCGGCGGTAGTCGTCCTCGGGAATGTCCGCATACGACTTGATCTCGCCGGTCAGGAAGCCGCGCCCCAGCGGGCTGTAGGGGACCAGGCCGATGCCAAGTTCGCGCAGCGTGGGCAGGATCTCCGCCTCGATGCCGCGCTCCCAGAGTGAGTATTCGCTTTGCAGTGCGGCGATGGGGTGGACCGCCTGCGCGCGGCGCAGCGTCTCCGGCCCGACTTCGGACAGACCGAGATGTTTGACTTTGCCCTCTTTGACCAGATTGGCCATCGCCCCGACCGTCTCCTCAATGGGGACGGCCCGGTCACGCCGGTGCTGGTAGAACAGGTCAATGGTGTCAATGCCAAGCCGCTGGAGCGAGGCGTCACAGGCGCGACGGACATTTTCGGGCGTGCCGTCCACGCTGGCCATCGCGCCGTTCTCGATTTTGAAGCCAAACTTGGTGGCGACGACGGCCTGCTCGCGCCGCCCCTTGAGCGCCTTCCCGACCAGCTCCTCGTTGGCATAAGGGCCGTAGACCTCGGCGGTGTCTAGGAAGGTCATCCCCAGGTCCAGGGAGCGGTGAATGACCGCGATCGCGTCCTCATCGGTGGCCCTGCCGTAGAGGAAGCTCATGCCCATGCAGCCCAGGCCGAGTTCCGAGACGGCCAGGCCGTCGCCCAAGTTTCGTGTGTCCATGTGTGCTCTCCTTTCCGATCTCCCCTCAGCCCGCGACGCGAATGACGACCTTGCCGAAGTGCGCGCCGCTCTGCAAATGGGCATACGCCGCGCGGGCCTCCTCAAAGGGGAACACGCGGTCAATGATGGGATGGGTCGTGCCGACGACGAGCGCAGACAGCAGCCGCTCGAACATGGCGCGCGACCCGACGTAGATGCCGGTAACGTTCAGGCTTTTGCCCAGGATTGGCATGGGCGAGATTGTCGCCCCCACGTCGGACAGCACCCC
>JANLUQ010000284.1:0-2435 GCA_031363565.1 Armatimonadota bacterium
ATAAACCCCCTTTCACCCACCCTTCCCTCCGAGGGAGGGGTCGGCGCGAAGCGACGGGGGTAGGATCGGGCAGATTCACCGCTTCGCCCCCAGCCACTTCCACCCGAGGGGGACCAGGCCCGCCGCTAGGAGGGCTTTCACCACGTCGCCGGGCAGGAACGGCAGGACGCCGCCGGTGAAGGCGTGGGCGGGGCCGACGAAATGGGCCAGCCAGCCCGCGCCAAGCGCGAAGACGATGACCGAACCGAGCAGCATCGCTGCCAGCATGGTGAGGGGCCGGCGGTCCCAGCCGCGCGTCGCCAGTCCGCCGACGAGGGCGGCGGCGAAGGGGTAGGAAAGCAGGTAGCCTGCACTCAGCCCGAGGATGACGGGAACGCCGGGGAGGGTGCTGGGCGTCCAGGCGCTGCGGCCTTCAGCGAAGACCGGCAGGCCAGCCAAGCCTTCGACCAGGTAGAGCAGCATTGCCAGTGCGCCCAGGCGTGGACCGAGGAGGGCGCCCGCCAGCAACACGGAGAAGGTCTGCATGGTCAGGGGGATGAGGGGCAGATGGATCGTGACCTGCGCCGACAGGGCAGTGAGCAGGCTGAAGGCGAGGGCGAGGAAGGCATCGCGCCCCCAGGCCGCCGTCCGGTTGTCGGCCCGGCGCGGCCAGACCGCTTGGGCCATGGTTAAGCTCGTCAAAAGTGTCCTCCGGTGTGGAAATGAGTGTGACAATGGCGCTATTATACCCGGCGGCAGGATTTGAAGCACCCCTCGGGGAACTACTACACTAAGGAGAAAACGATTATGGCTCTTGACGAGGCCCGCCTGGCACAACTGCCGCCGCTGATCCCGCGGGCCGTCCTGTTCGGCAACCCGGAGAAGGACGGCCCGCAGGTCTCGCCCGACGGCAAACATCTCGCTTATCTGGCCCCCCAGGACGGCGTGCTGAATGTCTGGGTGCGGACATTAGGGGCGGAGGACGACCGAGTCGTCACCGACGACAAAAAGCGCGGCATCCGGAACTTCTTCTGGCGTCTGGACAGCGCGCACGTCCTTTATCTTCAGGATGCGGACGGCGACGAGAACTTCCACCTCTACCAGACCGAGGTCGCCACACGCGCGACCGAGGACCTGACACCGTTCCCTGGTGTCCGCGCCCTGCCGCTGGCTTCGGACCCGAACTTCCCGGACACCCTGCTGGTGAGCCTCAACAAGCGCGATCCGCGCCTGTTCGATGTCTACCGGCTGGACCTGCCGACGCGCGCCCTCACCCTGGACACCGAGAACCCCGGCGATGTGGCGGGCTTCTCCGCCGACAACGCCCTCCAGGTACGCGCTGCTCAGGTGCAGCTGCCCAACGGCGGGACCGAGATCCGGGTGCGGGACGAGGCCAGGACGGCGTGGCGCATCTTCCAGACCTGGGGGCCGGATGAGTCCAACGGCGGCATTGCGGGCTTTGTCCCAGACAACATGCGCGTCCTGCTGATCAGCAGCGTGGACGCCAACGCTGCCCGCCTGCTGGAAATGGACCTGGATACGGGCGCAAGCCGGGTAGTCGCCGAGGACGCCGCGTATGATATCGGCGGGACGATGCGCCACCCCAAGACGCACGCCTTGGAAGCCGTGCAGTTTGTACGCGCCCGCCGCGAGTGGACCGCGCTTGACCCAGCCCTGGAAAATGACTTCAGCGCTTTAGCCGCCGTGCGGGACGGCGACTGGTCGGTCATCAGCCGCGACCTTGCCGACAAGACCTGGATCGTCTCCTACCTCGTGGATGATGGTTCGGTGGCCTACTACGCCTACGACCGCCCCACGAAAGCCGCGGAATGGCTGTTCTCCAGCCAGCCCGCGCTGGATGACTATACGCTTGCGCCGATGCGTCCGGTTGAGTTCACGGCCCATGACGGCATGGGCCTCCACGGCTACCTGACCTTGCCCGCCGGGCTGGAACCGACGAACCTACCGCTCGTCCTGCTGGTCCACGGCGGCCCATGGGCGCGCGACACCTGGGGCTACAGCGCCACCGTGCAGATGCTGGCAAACCGGGGCTACGCGGTCTTGCAGATCAACTTCCGGGGCTCGACTGGTTATGGCAAGGCCTACCTGAATGCCGGGGACCGGGAGTGGGGGGCGGCGATGCACACCGACCTGCTGGACGGCAAGGCGTGGGCCATCACCCAGGGGTACGCAGACCCGGCAAAGGTCGCCATCATGGGCGGCTCTTACGGTGGCTACGCGACCCTGGCGGGGCTGGCCTTCACGCCCGAGGAATTCGTCTGCGGCGTGGACATCGTCGGCCCGTCCAACCTGCTCACCCTGCTGCAAACGATCCCGCCCTACTGGGAGCCGATTGTCGCGCAGTTCTACAAGCGCATGGGGAGGTGTGGTGTCCCCCGTTTTATGTACCAGTAGCGAAGTGAGTGTTTTTGGTCATTCAGGCGGCTTGATTGCCT
>JANLUQ010000309.1:0-5883 GCA_031363565.1 Armatimonadota bacterium
TCGAAATGTGCGACACCACAGTCAGCCACTCGCACGCGATGCCCGCGCAGGCCAGGAAGAGGACGCGCCGCATCGGGTTCCAGGCGGCGGGGACGCGGGCGGCGGCCAGGGCGACAAACCCAAGCAGAAAGGCGAGCCAGAGAAAGGGGATGTAGGCCCAGAACAGCCGGGCGGTGTCGTGATACCAGCCCGCCTGCGCCGCCCCGCAGATGCCCCCGGCGACCAGGCCCAGCCCGACGGCCTCCAAAGGACGCCGCTCCTGGGCGGCGATCAGCAGGGGGGCAAAGGCGAACCAGCCCAGCCATTCCTGGTCGAAGGGCGGCAGGCTAAAGGCGAACAGAAGGCCGGTCAAACCGGCCAGCAGGAGTGGTTTCATGGGGTCGCCGCCTCAGTGCAGCTGAGTTCGAGGTGTTCCAGCGCATCAATGTCCCGGCGGCAGAGCCAGAGGGGGACGATGCCAACGACGCCGAAGGAGCAGTCTATCAAGCGCCAGAAGAAGGGGATGCCGCGCAGGGGGCCGAAGACCAATGCCCATGGCACGACGCAGACACAGGCGATCATGCCGAAAGTCAGCACCCAGCGATTGCGGACCGGGTCGCGCAGGGGGCCGATGAAGGCGACGGCGATCATCAGGTGCCCAAAGGCCAGCCAGTCCGTGCCGTAGGCGAGGAAAGGGTAGCGGGCGTAAGTATCGTGCAGGCCGTCCCGCACGCGCCCGATCCAGTGCGTCAGGCTGTTGTCACCGGTCCCAATCAGATGCGTCAGTGTGTCCAGTTCCCAGGCCAGCGGGATGGCGGTCACGCCGCTTAGGACCAGGCCGAGGAGGAACAGACTGAGCCACCAGCGGATGCGCCGTCGCAGCAGGTCGGCGCAGGTCATGTGCGGCACCACCAATCTTGATAGGTCTTCCATTCCGAGTCCTGGGTCGTATAGTCGGCGAACAGAGCAACGCCGGCGACGACGGAGGGATCGGCCTGGGCATCGGCAAGACCTTCGCGGACGCCGATGAGCGCCATACGGATATTCTCCGCCGGGGCATGGTGTGACAGTCCTCCGGCCCCATAAGTTGGTATGCCGAACAAGACTCGGCAGCGTGGGTTATTACGCGCAGCGGCCCGCGTGACGTGAACGACTTGCTGATGGACCAACCAGACATAGCTACGCGGCAGGTAGCACCCCGAATCGTAGCACATGACCGCCATCTGGTCACAGAGACTCGCCACCTCGCCAAAATCCGCCTCCCGCCATCCGTACCGGCCCATCGGCGCGGGAAGCCACAAGGGAACGGCAACGGACAGCAGCTTATCGCGCGGCAGGGCGGCGCGTGTCTCGCGCAGCAGCCGGAGAAGGTCGGCGTCGCCGCTCGGGCAAATCTCGTAGTCCCACTGGACGCCGTCGAACCCGCAGACAGTCACGAGCCAGACCGCTTCCTGCACCATCACCCTCCGCACCTCCGGCCGGCGCAGGTCCACGCCGCCCCTCCCCGCGACATTCCCGGCGTAGACCCAGGCGATGAGCTTGACCGTCGGCGCCTGCCTATGAAGCGGCATGACCACCCGCCGGGCGAAATCAGGGGAATGATGACGCAAAGCTCCACTCTTTGTCACGTCGCGGACATGGAAGTAGGCGTAACGGATTTGTTCGGTCTTTAAGCGTTTGGCGAGGACCGGCACATCTGTTTCTTCGCCAGAGTACCATGTATGCCGCAGCCACAGTCCGTTCTCACCCCGGTTGCGGGTGGGGCCGCCGGGGTGCGCGAAGTGGGGGTAGGAAACGTAATCCAGGAGAATCAGGCCCAGCAGAGCGCCGATGACCACGGCGAAATGCCGCCACAGTCGCCGCTTCCCGGCAGGAGACTTCATCTTTCACCGGCCCCGTCCAGCATCTTCTCCATAAGCAGCAGTTCTCTCGGGATGCCGTACCAGTTCACCCACTCGATGACGCCGCGCTCCGCATAGCCAAGACGGCGGTACAGGGCGATGGGCGGGGCGAAGGCGCGGATGGCATCGAGGCGGATGGTTTGACAGTCCAATTCGCGCGCCAGGTGGTCCGCTTCGGCGAGGCACCAGTGGCCAATGCCCTGCCCCTGATGGCCGGGGCGCACGGCCAGGCGGGAGAGGTAAGCAGCCCGGTGACTGGCGTCAGCCCAGAAGGGTACGGACTCGTTGGGCCAGCCGGTTAGGCCGAACGTGAATGTCGCCACGGACTCACTGCCGTCCATGACGCCGTAGACAGCCTTCTCAGCGGCATGACGCCGCATCAGCTCGATTGGCGGGGGCGGCGCCCAGAACGTCAGGCCGAACCGCGCACCGATGTCCTCGCCGCAGAGGCGGACGATCTCTTGGAGCGGTTCGATCTCATCGGGGGTGGCTTTATGGAGCGTCAGTGTCGGCATGGTTTACTCTGCCCGATATCAGACGCGGACGAACTGCAACCCACCGCCTCCGCTGCCGCTAATGCCCGGCAAGTTGCCATCACCACTCCACACACCTTTCCTGCTGGGATCGGGCGCGATGACGGTTTCCACATTGATGACCGCCACCTCCTGCTCCCGTATCCACTCATTCGCCGCCGCGACCACCTGCCCGACGGTCTCCCACTGGGGCGGCTTGATGAAGCCCTGCTTCTGGATCTGTTGCGGGACCAAGTCTTTGAACGCAATCATGCCCCTCTCCCAGCGCTATCATACCATTTAGGCACACAAAAAGGGCCGTGCCTAATCCGGCGCGGCCCTTTCAGGAGGTGTTTAACTTAACGGCGCGGCTTTAGGCGCGTCGTACCAGTCCACCGTCCAGTCGTCGAATGAGGCGGTCGTGTTGCCCTGGGTCCACAGGCCGACCTTGCCGCCGCTATAGTTTGGGAGCGTCGTGCTGATTCGCTTCTGCATATCCACCCAGCCGCGCACCTGACTGTCGTGGACCAGGAGCCGCAGCGTGTGCCAGCCGGGCGCGAGCGGCGTGGGAGCGAGGGCCGGGGCGGCGGGAGCCGCTCCCAGTCCGGCTCCCCCAGGATTGGGGGCCGGGGCGGCCGCCAGCATGATGGAGGTCTGCTGCACGGTGGTGTGGGTGGGGCCGGCGATCTGGATCAGGGCCAGATCGCCCAGCGTCTGGCTGCAGCGCAGGACGGTGTAGTTGTTTGGATCGGCATAGGCGCAGACGATCCCAACGGCAGGGCTAGCCTTGCCGGCATCAATGCGGAAGCGGACGCGGATATCCGCATTACGTCCCTGATCGGCGCGGTCCAGCAGGAGGGCGAAGCGGTCGGCGCGGAAGTTTGGGCCGGAGGCACGGACGATCATGCCGTTGGGTCCGGTCTTGTCTGCCGCCACGGACCAGACCGGGGCAGGGCCAGGCGTCCCCGAGCCGACCGGGGCGAGGCCCGCCAAGCTGCCGCCCGCGAAGTTGAAGACGCGGGTCGCGGCGGGCGCATCCGTCCAGACGTCCAGGGTATCGGTCGCCCATGGGTCGGAGGGGTGCTGCCCTCGCCCACCGGTCCCCGTCTTGGGCGCAAAGGTTGCTAGATAGTCCACGATCTGGGCGGCCTCACCGGGCGCGATGGACTCGGAGGCGTGGTATTTGTTCAGCATGGTCGTGACCGTTCGCTGCCACTCGCGCCGCGTGTACCCTTTCTCCTCAGGCTTGGGCAGGTTGTGGCAGGCGGAACACTTCTCGGCGTACAGCGCCTTGACCTGGGTGGTATCGGCCTTAGGCGTGTCGGCGACCGAGCGCAAGGGGACGGTGAGGGCCGCCGAAACAGCCACGCCGGCAGCGGCGAGGGAAGTAAAGAGGGCGACGAGGACGCGCGGGTTTCTCATGGGACGAGGTCTCCAGTGACAGCGATCAAGCGATGGTTTAGAGTGTGTCTAAAAAGGGGGCCGGGCGACTGAAGTCACGGCAACAAAGGCACGAAACCTGCCTTCGCAGGTTCGGAGTCTGCGAAGGCAGAGGTTTTAGTGGGGTGGCTTTGTGCCTTCGCTGCTGCGGTTTCAACCGCCAGTTCGCAGTTTTTATACACACTCTTAATTATAAGCGACGGTTTATTATAACGGATGTTACGCACGGACGGTGACTGGACCGTAAACGACCCATCTGGGGGGGCGGGACGGCACCCGGCGGCGGGACTGCGTGACATCAGTTACAGCACGGATTATAACACGGATTATAACACGGATTCGGCGACAGTACCATGCAGACGCACGGCGGAGGGCGAAAGTTCAGGCTTGACAAAGTGCCGCGCCGGTGTTATAATTCGGCGTCCCCCATCCCCATATTTTTGCGAGGTCGCTTGTGCAAGGATACTGTGTGCGCTGCCGTGCCAAACAAGAGATGCTTTCCGCCACCCGGACGCTGATGAAGAACGGCCGTCGCGCCATGGTCGGCCTGTGCGCCTGCTGCGGCACCAAGATGTCGGTCGCCGGCAAGTGGGAAGGCGAGCAGGAGCAGGCGGTCCAGGCGCACGAACACCCCGCCGAGGACCACCGCGCGGACGGCTGAAAATGGATAGAATAGGTGCGGCGCGGCCTGCGCGACAAACGCCGTCTCCTGCGAGCTGGTGAGGATTGAAAAGTCCGGTAAGGATTGAAAGTTATGTCAGATGATAGAGAATTTGTAAAAGGCTTGGAAGACGTGATCGCCGGCGAGTCCTCCATCTGTGACGTGGATGGCAAGAACGGCAAGCTGATCTACAGGGGCTATGACATCCATGACCTAGCCGAGAACACGACCTTCGAGGAGGTCGTGTATTTGTTGTGGAATGGCGGCCTGCCGACGATAAGCCAGCTGGATGCGCTGCAAGCGGATTTGGACGCCGCCCGCGTCTTGCCCGAGGCCGCCCTTGACTTGCTGCGCCGGTTCCCCAAGACGGCGACGGCGATGGACGCCCTGCGGACGGCCACCTCGCTGCTGGCGCTCTACGACCCCGACGAAGCCGACGAGAGCATGGAGGCTAACAAGCGGAAGGCACTTCGGCTGACCGCACAAATGGGTACATTGGTGGCGGCTTTGGACCGCCTCCGCAAAGGTGAGGAGCCGGTCGCACCCAAGCCGGGCCTGTCCACAGCGGGCAATTTCCTGTACCAATTGACCGGCACGGAGCCGGGCGCGACCGAGACACACGCGCTGGATGTCGCCCTGGTTCTCCATGCCGACCATGAGCTGAATGCCTCCACCTTCGCCGCCCGCGTCACTGTCGCCACGCTGACCGACATGTATAGCGCCGTCACCAGCGCCGTAGGGACCTTGGCCGGGCCGCTCCACGGCGGGGCGAACGTCAATGTCATGCACCTGCTGGAACAGATCGGGACGCCCGACCGCGCCGAGGAGATCGTCACCCAGATGCTGGCTGAGGGCAAGAAGATCCCCGGCATCGGCCACCGGGTCTACCGCGCGCTCGACCCGCGCGCCGTGTCCCTGCGCGAGATGTCCAGGCAGCTTGCCGAGTCGTCCGGCGACGCGAAGTGGTACGAGATCAGCGAGAAGGTGCAGGAGGCCGCCGACAAGGCTTTAGCTGCCAAGGGCAAGACGACTTTGAAGGCCAACGTAGACTTCTTCTCCGCCTCGGTCTATCACATGCTGGGCATCCCCGATGACTTATTCACCCCGGTCTTCGCCATCTCCCGCGTGGCCGGCTGGACCGCACACATCTTGGAACAACTTGGCGACAACCGTTTGATCCGCCCACGCGCCATTTACACCGGCCCGCGCGACCTGACGGTGAAGCCAATTCGCGAGCGATAAACCTTCACTTTCAGTACAGACAGCGGCCTTTTTCTATCGGGAAAGGCCGCCGTTGGTGTGTGCGGCTGCTGGAGTAACTTGATGTTACGCAGAGCCTCACTCTGAGCGTCCCGCCATGAACGCCCCGCCGTGAACGGCAGGTCTGGGG